>JAGBAS010000065.1 GCA_017938885.1 Clostridia bacterium | reverse complement strand
TTCTCTTGGCGTATCAAGGGTTTTACGTATACACCCGTATGAAAGACCAAACCCGCTCTCCTCATCCACCACCTGCGGTGGTCCCCCTTCCCCGCTGGGGAAGGCTCACGGATAAACCCACCGACAAACCCAAATTTGAAACATTCCGTCCCTCAAAAAACGCCGCCATTGGATACACATCCGTCAGCGGCGTTTTCTTCTATTGTGCGGTATCGTACTCCACCTCGATCACGTACCCGCTGTTTTGGGCATATACGACACGGCCCCTATGCTTCCCTACCTCGGGATAGTCCAGGTCGTGCTCGTCTCCCTTGACCGAGACTGTGTTCCCGTTTCCGTCGGGGAAGGTCAGGGTCACGGTCACGTAGCTTCCCTCATAGCCGCAATCGAACACGCCCTCGTAGACGGCGTAGGCATCCCCATCCAGATCCCGTTGCATACGGTCCAGACGGACGAACATGGAGATCCCCAGACCGACGAAGACACAGACCAGCGCGCACAGGGACAAGGCTCGGACCGCGTCGATCACGCCGTTTCCGCGTTTTTGAAGCTTGGTCCTCTCGGCCTCCCGCTCTCGGCGGGTCAGCTTCTTGCCGTTGCGGCAGCGGGGCTCCTTTTCGTCGTAGAGATCAGACGTATCCCCCCATCTCGTATCCTTCCACGAGGAGCGGGGGGACAGCGCAAGGATCAAGATCACGGTCAGAAGCGCCAATTCGGCAAGGATCGCAAAGGTCAGCTCTGACCGATACATATCCGCAAGGATCTCGTCGAACCGTATGATATCCTTGACTGTAAAGCTCATTCCATCCCCTCCAGCAGGGGGATCAGCTCAGAGATCTCGGTGAGCTTTTTCCACACCAAAGCCTCCACCTCGGGAGTCGGCTGGATCATATCGGGGATCATGACCGCCCGCATACCCGCGGCGTGGATGGAGCGCACACCGCTCATGGAGTCCTCTACGCCCACACAGTCGGCGGGATCCACTCCCAACCGCTCGGCGGCCAGGAGGTAGATATCGGGGGCGGGCTTGCCGTGCTCGATCATGTCGCCCGTGACGACGGTGTCGAAGTACCCCATCATATCCGTCCGCTCCAGGTGGTCCTTGACGGTATCCCAGGGAGTGGAGGTAGCCATGCCCACCTTGTAGCCGTGGGCCTTGAGATAGGAAAGCACCTCATGAGCCCCCTCCTTAACGGGTACTCCCTGCTCCAGAATGCCGAAATAGTAGTACTGACGGCGGGGGAGATAGTCCTCAAAGGGGATATCGGGGTACTTTTTCGCCCAATACTCCGCGATCCACGGGATGGTGGTGCCGGTGCAGTCGCGGACGGTGTTCTCGATGTCGGGGACACCAAACTCAGCGGCGGCGGCCTTCCAGGCCTGCATGTAGACCTTTTCGGTGTCGTGGAGGGTGCCGTCCTTGTCGAAGATGATGGCTTTGATGGTGGTCATACTGTTACCTCGCGGAAGTGGATTTGCGGGAGGGAGGAGAGGTCAGCGGGCGCACACATAGGTGCGCCCCTACCGACGGTCAATTTCAAAAAACGCTGGGATCACTTTTTTGCGGGTCGGGGCGCACCTATGTGTGCGCCCTCTGTACGATATCGTCAATCGGGGCAACGCTCGCCCAGGATCACGCGATACTTCTGGTAGAAGCTCTCGAAGTAGCCTCCCTCCAGGGCCTCGCGGATCTTGCGGGTGAGGTTGTTGTAGAAGTACAGGTTATGGGTGACCGCCAGGCGCATACCCAGGGACTCCTTGGCCTTGATGAGGTGGCGGATATAGGAGCGGCTGTAGTTGCGGCAGGTGGGGCAGTCGCAGGTCAAGCCGATGGGGCGGGGATCCTTCATGTACTTCTCGTTGAGGAGGTTGATCTTACCCTCCCAGGTAAAGAGATTGCCGTGGCGGGCGTTGCGGGAGGGCATGACGCAGTCGAAGAAGTCCACGCCCATGTGGACGGCCTCCAGGATGTTGCAGGGTGTCCCCACGCCCATGAGGTAGCGGGGCTTATCCTTGGGCATATGAGGCTCCACGGCGTCGATGATGCGGTACATCTCCTCGGTGGCCTCGCCTACGGCCAGGCCGCCGATGGCGTAGCCCTCGCAGGGGATCTCGGCGATCTGATGCATATGCTCGATACGGAGATCCTCGTAGGTGCCGCCCTGGTTGATGCCGAAGAGCATCTGGCTCTTGTTGATGGTCTCGGGGAGGCTGTTGAGGCGGTCCATCTCGGCGCGGCAACGCTCCAGCCAGCGGACGGTGCGGGCGCAGGACTGCTTGACGTACTGGTAGGGGGCGGGGTTCTCGATGCACTCGTCGAAGGCCATGGCGATGGTGGAGGCGAGATGGGACTGGATCTGCATACTGTCCTCGGGGCCCATGAAGATGCGCTTGCCGTCCACGTGGGAGGCGAACCTCACGCCCTCCTCGGTGATCTTGCGGAGGGAGGACAGGGAGAAGACCTGGAATCCGCCGCTGTCGGTAAGGATGGGCTTGGGCCAGTTCATGAACTTGTGGAGGCCGCCCATGTCGTAGATGAGCTTGTCGCCGGGGCGGATGTGGAGGTGGTAGGTGTTGGAGAGCTCGACCTGACAGTCAACGTCATTCAAGAGCTCCATGGTGGATACGCCGCCCTTGATAGCGGCGCAGGTGCCCACATTCATGAAAACGGGGGTCTGGATGTCACCGTGAACGGTGTGGAGCACGCCTCTGCGGGCGCGTCCGTCGGTTGCGAGAATCGTAAACATCGGTTCCTCTTTCTTGGCTTGTCACAATGCAGTGTGAGGCCGTAGTAATGTATTAAGTCAGGGAACGCGGGAGAACGTGCCTCCGGCGGCTCAAACCCTTTTTGAAAAAAGGGTTTGAGAATCCCAAAAACTTTCAAAAATAGTTTTTTGGTTATGAAATACCTATATCCCTAAAGATCGGGCGACGGATTCCCATAGAAATTCCTCATCATGGTCGGTATTCATTTCAGCCTTCATTCTGTTCACGGTTTGAAGGCATTCCATAGCGTAATGTCTGCCTGTTTTCAGAATACCCATAACGGCTCTTGCCCAGACATTTGCCTTGTCGATGAAACCGCTTTCATAGAACTCCTTTATCGCGCTGTCCGTATCGTATGGAACACGGATCAGCTGTGGGATCCACCGATTTTCGGAATATTCGATCACGGCGAAATCTGCGTCGGTTCGATCCTGCACGTTCACCCCGACAGACCCGCCGTTCACGATCCATTTTCCATGAACCTCGTGAATAAAGGATTGATGGGAATGAGCGCACAGCAACAGATCCGTTTTCATGCTTTCGGGAGTCGTTTCCCACTCAGAGGATCCGGGAAGGAGCAAGTAACGGTTGGTCTTCATAGAGCCATGGCATATTTCAAAGCTCTCGACTCCGTCTATCTGCACCTGCATACTCTCGGGCATGCTTCTGAACCATACCAGATCTTCTTCTGTCAAACGCTCGTATGTGTACAGCAGTGAACCGTATCTGGACCCATACGTCCAACCGTCATTGGGATCGTCGTGGTGAGAAAGCATATAGTCCTCGCGGTTGCCTCGCACAAAATAGGTCTGATACCGCTCTTGTGCCTGTCGGAGCAGGGCAATGGTCTTTTCGGGACACGGGCAGTCTGTGATATAGTCACCCAAAAAGGCAATCGTTTGGATATGCAGCTTTTCGATCTGCTCCAAACAGGCTTCCAGCGCGTAATGATTGCCGTGAATATCACCAAGGGCAGCGATTTTCATGATATTGGTTTCCTTTGCTTTTCAGCACCTTTAAGCAATTAACGAAATGCTCCCACGAATAATTATTTTCTCTCTCAATCATATCTGCCGCCTTATCTATATCAACCCACATAAGGCTGTCAACCTCATTGGAGTTTCCCAGCTCCCTTTCTCTGACATAAGCGATAAAGCCTGTCATAATGAGATTTTTGGGGGCGAAATAATAGCTTTGCACATACTCGCAGGAAAGCACACTTTGTCCCGTTTCCTCAAGAACCTCACGAGCAACTGTTTCTTCCAGGGTATCCCCTTTTTTGAGATACCCCGAACAAAGCGTGTAATTCTTCGTAGAAATATAATTCTGTTTCAACAACAGCACTTGAGCCTTTTCGTTCATAATCGCCACAAGCACACAGCTTGCAGGATTATCAAAATAGAATTTGTTGCAGGCAGAGCAATGCTTCTGCTCACCCTCATCGCCGATCGACTTGAACGTAAGAGGTTTTCCACACTCTATGCAATAGTTTAGATCCATAGTGTTTTACTCAACAAACCAGCAGTAATCCAAAATAATATTTCCCTCCCCATCGGGCGTGGTATAGCGGGGGCAGGTGCAATTCTCAAAGCACCAAGCGGCACCATCGGCATCGCGCCAGATAGTCATGCCCGCCTCCTCAATGGCGGGGCGGCACTTTCCGCACAGGGAATGTACCTCTCCCTCCTTACCGTAGATCCAGCAGGTGCCGAGGTCGGCGGTGGCGGGGAAATCCACGTGGTCAAAGCCCTCGGGGACGGGGGTGTCGGCGGGGGTGAACATACCCAGCCAATACTGCCAGGGCTCGCCGTCCTTGTGGCGCTCCAGACCAATATAGCCGCCGCCGTTTTCCCAGATGGCGGTGATCTTGTCCACGCCGCCCATGGCGGACTCCACAGCATCAAACCAGCCGTTGGCAAACCACTCACCCCAATGGCCGCCTACCTCGAAGTAGCGCTTACCGATGAAGCGAAGGGCGGGGGTGGGGTCTTTGAATACTTTTTGAATATAAGGCATGAGAGTCTTTCCTTTCCAGTGGATCAAATTCGTATAGATACAAGATACACGCCGAGCAAGCTCGGCAGATACAAGATACAAGTAAGAAAGCGGACACTGACACAGGGGTTTTCGCTATCTTGTATCTTGTATCTCGTATCTTTGTATCTTTTGTCAGCATCTCTCAAACTGATGATCAATATTCCTCTTCTTCATCTCCATAGCCACCGGCCGTCCATGAGGGCAGAAGGTGATATCGGGGATCTCCATGAGCTTGTCCACCAGCCACTTGATGTGTTCCTCGGGGTAGTCCCGTCCCGCCTTGATGGCGGCCTTGCAGGAGGCTTGGTAGAGGGCCTTTTCAAAGAGGATATCGCGGGTGATCTTGGCGGTGTCCACCCCGCTTTTCAGCTGCTCGGCGATGGCGGCCAGCATATCGGGGACGGCCCCCGACTCAATGCCGCTGGGGATGCTGTCCACCCGGACGGTGTTACGGAGGCAGGTGTAGGTGAAGCCCACGGCCTCCAGCTCGTTTCGATAGGTGTCCAGAAGCCCCACCTCCTCGCTCATGAGCATGATCTCGATGGGGAGCAGGAGCAGCTGGGACTCCACCGCCTTGTCCTTCATGTTGGCCTTGAGCTTTTCAAAAATGATACGCTCGTGGGCGGCGTGCTTGTCGATGAGCAGCATACGGTCCCCCTGCTCCACGATGACGTAGGAGTGGAAGACCTCACCCACCATGCG
>JAGBAS010000064.1 GCA_017938885.1 Clostridia bacterium | reverse complement strand
CTTTATAGTGCTTTTCCCAGCGCAGATCAAAAACTTTTCGTGTGGCTACTCATCCGTCACGCCCTTAGGGCGTGACACCTTCCCTTACAAGGGAAGGCTTTCAACGCGGAAACCCAACTCACCGACAAACCCAAATTTGAAGGTTGCCTGAATAGTTACATTTATAGTTGTTGACGGATCGTGCGAACGACTTGGGAAGGTTGAGCTGTATTGTTTACATTTTCCACCCAAGCAGTATTTCATGACTCACAAAAACATACCCGACGGATCATCCTCCGTCGGGTCGTTTTCATGTTCACTTACTCCTTCACGCTGTACGCGCACCACGCGCCGCTTGTGAAGTCGGGGAAGGCCACGGGCATACCACCCTTGGCGATGGACTCCTCGGAGAGAGCCGTGACCGCCATCCAGGCTGCGCCGTCGTAGACGTCGATGGGGCAGGGCTTGCCGAGGCGCACGCACTCGATGAACTCGTTGTACACCAGCCCGTCCATGCCGCCGTGACCGCCTCGGATGCCGTTGGCCAGGTAATCCACCCAGACGGGGTGACGGTACTTTTCAAAGTATCGGCTCTGGTTGTTCCACTCGGGGGACCAATCCCAGTGATCCTTGCCGCCCATATCGGCGTCTATGAAGAAGGAGCGGGTGTCCTCCTGATACATACCCTTGGTGCCCTGGATGGTAAATCCACGGCTGTAGGGGCGGGGGAGGGAGGTATCCAGATGGAGGGTGATGGTCTCGCCTCGGGCGCATTTGATGACGGTGGTCACCACGTCGCCTTGGGCAAACTTGGCGGTGGCCAGCTCTTGGTTCGCATTGGAATGATCGGCGGCAAACTGATTCAGCCCCGCCGACTTGGAGGCCACCGACACCAGGGACAGAAAACGGTTGCCCCGATTGATGTCCAGGATCTGGGCGATGGGGCCCAACTCGTGGGTGGGGTAGTTCTCGCAGTTGCGGGTCAGGTAGTTGCGGAGGCGGTAGTGGCGGTTCTCCTTGCCGAAGATGATCTCGTCGCGGAGATCGTGGCGGTAGCCGCCCTCGCAGTGGACGATCTCACCGAACAAGCCCAGCTTGACCATGTGCATGACGCTCATCTCGGCCTCGCCGTAACAGCAGTTCTCCAGCAGCATGAAGGGGGTCTTGGTGCGCTCATAGGTGCGCACGAGCTGCCAGCAATCGTCGATGGAGTAGGCACCGCCCACCTCCATGCCCACGGCGATCCCCCGCTCCATGGCGTAGAGGGCGATGGGGAAGTGGGACTCCCAGGCACTCATGATGAGGACGGCATCCACGTCGTCACGGTCCAGCACCTCACGGTAGTCGGTGGACGCGAAGGGGCGGCCTCCCTCGCCGTACTTCCGCTCCACCGCATCGGCGGCGCGGGTCACGCGATCCTCGTACAGATCGCAGACGGCGGTGATCTTCAGATTATCCATATGTAAAAGCAGGCCCTCCAGCATGGAGTAGCCACGGCACCCAAGGCCGATGGCGGCGGTTCTGACTTGATGCATGATGTGATCCGTCCTTTCGGGATGATGGGTCTATTGTACTATAAAAATCCCGCTTTGTCAAGGGGAAACAGCAAAAAATCGGTTCCTGTCCGTCGAACGCTCCGCTCCCGTAGCCTACCGCGCCGCTCCTCCTCCCTCTTGACAAAATCTCTCTTCTATGATATAATAGCACCAGCCACAATCACGGAGATAAAAGACCCATGAGATCATCCAATCGGACAGGCATCCTCCTTGCGATTCTCGCGGCAGCCCTGTACGCCATCAATTCCCCCTTCTCCAAGCTCCTTTTGAAGTCCATCCCCTCCACCCTGCTGGCAGGGGTGCTCTACCTGGGAGCAGGTCTGGGTATGGCGGCGGTCGCCCTCGTCCGCCGCGCGCGCAAGGTGCCTCGCACCGAGGAACCCTTTACCCGATCGGATACCCCCTTCGTGCTGGCCATGATTGTTCTGGATATCGCCGCGCCCATACTTCTTTTGCTCGGCCTGTCCACGACCACGGCGGCGAACGCGTCGCTTCTCAATAATTTTGAGATCGTCGCCACCGCCCTCATCGCCCTGTGCCTGTTCCGCGAGGCTGTCTCCCCCCGTCTGTGGGGCGGAATCATCCTCGTCACCCTGTCCTGCGCCCTGCTCTCCTTTGAGGATATCACCGCTCTCCGCCCATCGGCGGGATCGCTGTTTATCCTCGGAGCGTGCCTTTGCTGGGGTCTGGAGAACAACTGCACAAGACGCTTGTCAAGCAAGGATCCCCTCATGGTTGTGCTTTTCAAGGGTGTCTTCTCGGGTCTTGGGTCGCTCTCCATCGGGCTTGCGCTCGGTGAGCGTCCCACATCCTTCGTGGCGGTCCCTGCGGCTCTCGCGGTGGGCTTTGTGGCTTACGGCATGAGCATTTTCTGTTACGTGTACGCCCAACGGATGCTGGGGGCAGCGCGTACGGGTGCCTACTATGCCATCGCGCCCTTTATCGGTACGGCTCTTTCTCTGGCCATCTTTCGCGACCCGCCCCCCGCGACCTATATCGTTGCGCTGATCCTCATGGCGGCAGGCGCGTTTCTGGCGGCGAAGGACGAGCCGATCTCCGTACATCCGTTCAAGCGGCGCAAAAATGCTCACCCCCAACAAAAACACGAAAATTGAGGCACGCATCCCTCTGCCGTTCAACGGAGGAAACATTCCATGCTGACCGTCCACAATACCGAAGCCATCCGCCAGATCGAGGCGGCCATCGGCTACACCTTCCACGACAAGCGTCTGCTCGTCCAGGTGCTGACCCGCAAAACCTACCTCAAGATCGACCCCGAAGCTCCCGATAACGAGGTGCTGGAGTTCTACGGCGACACCCTCATGAACTACCACGTCACCAACTACTTCATGGCCAAATACGCCCATATGCTGGACGACGGCCTGTTCTTCATGCGTACCGTGGAGCAATTCACCGATCTGCGCTCCCACTACGTCTGCAACCGCTACCTCACCGACCGCGTCAAGGCACTCGGTCTCGCCCGCTACCTGCGCGCCCAGAATCGGGATGCTGAGCTCCGCCGCGACGGGGAAAAGGCCTATGCCGATATTTTCGAATCCCTGGTGGGTGCCATCTACTTGGACTCCTACCAGAACGAGTCGCTCATCCGCGCCTTCATCCTGCGCCAGCTGGGTATCGATCCCCGCCGTACCCCCGCCGAGATCGAGTCCTTTGACTACGATACCCTGGCCGATTTCCCCGAAAGCATAGCCCTCCCCGCCGAGGAGGAAGTCTTCGAGCCCATGGCCGCCGAGGTCATCGCCCCTGCTCCCGCCTCGCTTCCGGAGCCTGCGCCCCTTCCCGAGGCAATGGCCGAGCCCGCTCCCGCCTCGGTAGAGACCCCCGCAGAGGCATCCGAGGCCGCCGCTCCCGCCATAGCTGAAGCTTCCGCCATGGAAGCCGCTGCGCCCTCCCCCGAGGAAGCCGCCGCAGAGCTGTTCCGCGCCGCCGTTACAGAGCCGGCATCGGACTCCGATCCGAGCTCTGCTCCTTCCCTGCCCCGCGAGACGTCTCCCGCCGCCTCCAAGCAGGCACAACTGGCCGCCCTGTGCGAATCCCTGGGCTACGAGGCCCCCACCTACGGTGAAACACCGCCCAACGCCCCCAACGCCCGCCCCGTGGCGGCTTGCACCCTGAAATACAAGGATGCCAAGGGTAAGCCCATCAAGATCAGCCTCAACGATTCGGGGCGCACCCTGGCTGAGGCCACCGAAAAAGCCGCCGGCAAGATGCTCCTCAAGCTGGAAAAGGCGGTGGAGGCTGATACCCAAAAACGTGTGAAGCAGGCCAAGAAGGATGAGCTGGACAAGCTCCGCAAGCAGCTTAAGGAGCAGGCCGTCAAGGAAAGCGCAATCCCCGAGGAGACTGCCCCCGTGGAGACCGCCGCTCCCGCTGAGGAAACTGCGCCCGTGGAGGTCGCTGCGCCCGTGGAGGTCGCTGCTCCCGCTGAGGAGACTGCCCCCGTAGAGACCGCCGCTCCCGCCGAGGAGACTGCGCCCGTGGAGACCGCCGCTCCCGCCGAGGAGACTGCCCCCGTGGAGACCGCCGCTCCCGCCGAGGAGACTGCACCCGTGGAGACCGCCGCTCCCGCCGAGGAGACTGCCCCCGTGGAGACCGCTGCTCCCGCTGAGGAGACTGCCCCCGTGGAGACTGCGCCCGTGGAAACCGCCGCTCCCGCTGAGGAGACTGCCCCCGTGGAGACCGCCGCTCCCGCCGAGGAGACTGCGCCCGTGGAGGTCGTTGCTCCTGCCAAGAAGGCCCCTGCGAAGAAGAGAGCACCTACCAAGAAAAAGACTGCCTCCGAGGCCAAGCCCGAGGCCGTAACCGAGGATCCCTCCGGAGAGGTCTCCCCCGCCGAAGGAACCCAACCCACCCCCAAAAAGCCTGCAACCAGAAAGAGAACTGCCTCCGCCAAGAAAGCGGCATCTGCCGTCGATGCCTCCGATGCCGCCCCCGAGACGGCCGAGGCCGTTCAGCCTGTTTCTTGTACGGACGAAGCCCCTACCTCCTCCGAGAAAGCTTCCACAGCCCCAAGTAGCAGATCCCGCGCCCGCAAGCCCCGTGTAAAAAAGGACGCCCCCCCTGCCGAAGAAGGCTGATCCGAGATTCTCCCCAATCCCCCCCCCGGCCCTGCCGGTCCTTCTGCATAAGCCCGCATGAGCCGGCTCAGCCGCCAAACAGAACAGTCCCGATGAAAGATGGTGCAACTTAGGGATTTACGAATAACAGTAAATTTTTGAGCGACACCTTCAAGCGGGGCAAACAAGAAAAGACCACATATAAGGATAAAACCTTGTGTGTGGTCTTTTTCTGTTTGCGGTTATTCCTCCGCCTGGGGCAACATCACTTCAAGCATAATTCTTACTCCGAGCCGAAACGCATATACGAATATTTCACGCTCGTTAATGTCGGTAAGTTCGGCATAGCAATCATCGAACTTTTCTAATACCTCTTTTTGCTCTTCCGTAAGCGTTGCCTGTAGGCTATCGTGGTGGTCGGCAATATATCCCATCAACTGTTTTGTCAATGGCGTGGATTCTCGGCATCCGATGTTGGGGCAAATGTTGCCATACCACAGTTCTTCAAGTATGTTTCTCATAGGCGCACCTCCTTGTAGCACAACACTATACCACAAGGAGACACGATAGTCCAGATAACTTTTTGTGAACAGAAATCAAATGGATATTATAAGTCTGTTAGTTCTGAATGGCATTCTTGATTTCGGTATAATTCCAATATCTCGTTCCGTTTTGATAATACATCATAGGAATGTGCTTTCCGTGCGACTGGATAACATCGGGACACTTTGACTTATCCACTGTTGTAGAATTATACAGAACAACATTTTTTATTCCCGCTTCTACAGCCTTTTCACATTCGTACTCGATATAACTCCTATAATCAACGGAATACTGCGGCCTCCGCCGTAGCGAAGCCATCGGACTCTCATGGAGTAACATCGACTTCGAAAACGATAAAATCTTTATCGGGCAGAAGGTATTGGATGTTGTTCGCGACGGCAAAATGGTGCAGGTGATCAGCGATGAGATGAAAACCGAAAGCTCGCGCAGAAGCTTCAAAATGATTCCCGAGGTCAAGGAAATCCTCCTTGAACACCGAGATCGACAGGAGCTTTACCGCAAGCAGTTCCGCAAGTCCTACAGCAAAAAATATGCGGACATGGTCTGTGTCAATCCCCTCGGTGAGTTGATTAAGCCGAGTTATATCACGGCGCACTTCCCAACGCTTCTCCGACAGAACGGTCTGAGAGACATCCGATTCCACGACCTCCGACACACCTGCGCATCGCTTCTGGTGTCGCTGGACGTGAACATGAAGGTCATTCAGAGATACCTCGGTCACAGCAACATGAGCACAACAGTGAATGTCAGAAATCCTCACACAAATAAAATGCAAGTCAAAGCAGCTTGATTATTGTATGAATAATTTATTTGTGAGGAATTTATAATGAAAATTACCTATCGTGAAGAAAACGGATGCTTTTACCCCAACCTTAAACTGCCCAAGCAGACAAATTACACTATCGGCAAATACGGTTTATTACACCTTGATTTTATCAAAGCGCATCGCAAAGGCAGATATACCTCTCTTGTCTCGGAATGCCGTTTGAATGAATATCTCCACAAAGTCGATCTTGAAACAAACGAATTGCTTGAAAGCATCATCACCAGCCTCGCTGTCGAAAGAGGCATTGACGAGGACTTGAAAGCCCACGATATACTCTGTTGGGTTGCCGAGATGAACAACATCAAGGCAAGTGCGGAAGAAACCGTTTTGCGGGAGGTGGTGTATGTATGAACATAATCAATGAGTTATGGCACGGAAACATAGTACCGCAAGAGGATAGCCGCAACAACTCTCCCGAAATGAAAGAGCTTATGGAATATATGGCTCGCCACCACGACGATCTGCTCAAATCAATGACCGACGAGCAGAAAGAAACCTTTGAAAAGTTCCACGATTGCTGGAGCGAGTACATGAGTCTTGCCGAAGCAGCCATCTTCGAGTATGCCTTCAAGCTTGGAGCGAGGCTGACAATTGAGGTGCAAAAGGACGAAGAATAATATCAAAACAGCGAATCAGGCATCGGTGAAATATCCGATGCCAAATTTTTTATCGTCGATCTCAAAAATGGCGAAAAACACTTGATTTATTCACAAATTAGTGGTATAATAACTCTGCTAAACTAACTAAATAGAGTAATGAACGCAAACAATTCTTTTGTTATTACAAGGGGATACTATACCCTTTTTGCGTTTCTACTTATTGGATTTGATAAAAATGCAGATTCCACTTGGTAGATACGCAGAATTGTTTCTGCTCTATTTAAGGTTAGTTTAGCGACTCGGAGTTTGCGTTTTTTTTGCGTGGCTTCGGTCACGCACTTTTTATATTTTGGAGGAAAAAGCAATGAAAAAAGTAAGTAGTATTTTATGGGGCTTGGTATTAGTGGCGGCAGGAGTGATCTTTGCGCTCAATGCCTTTAACATAACAGATATTGATGT
>JAGBAS010000063.1 GCA_017938885.1 Clostridia bacterium | reverse complement strand
CGGCTATCAGCCGCACCACGGCAAATACGGGTAACGTGGCGGCTGATAGCCGCCGCTACGAAGAGAAATATGGGAGTTGCAAGAACACTCAAATACAGACACATATTTTCACATATATCCTTATTTGAAGGTTCTTGAGAGGAGTCCAGAGGGGAACTTCTTGCAAGAAGTTCCCCTTTGGCGTTCTCCGTTCTTACTCGTCATCCTCATCCATGGCGTAGGCCTTGTCAATATACAGGCCGCCGTCCAGATGATCCAGCTCGTGGCAGAAGCAACGAGCCAGGAGCTCGTGTCCGGTGATCTCAAACTCCTCGCCCTTGCGGTTCAGGGCGCGGACCGTGACGTGCATGGGACGCTTGACCATGCCCCAGCGGCCGGGGACGGAAAGACAGCCCTCCTGCCCGTCCTGCTCGCCCGAGTAAGCGATGATCTTGGGGTTGATGAGCTCGATGACCTCACCGGGCTCCACCTCGATGACCACGATGCGGCGGAGGATGCCCACCTGGGGGGCGGCCAGACCAACGCCGTTTGCGGTGCGCATGGTCTCCACCATGTCGTCCAGAAGGGTGAGCACGCGGGGAGTGATGGCGTCCACGGGGCGGCATACCTTGCGGAGCGCCTCGTCGCCGACCTTGCGAATTTGCAGTTTTGCCATAATGCAATTCCTTTCTGTCCAAAAGGTTTGTCTCAAAGGGCCTTCGTCATACCCTTATTGCCCTTATTGAAAGTTTTGGGGATTCTTAAGGGACTTTTTCAAAAGTCCCTTAATCGGGTGCAGGGCAGAGCCCTGCCGGGGGTCAGGGGCAGAGCCCCTCGTTCTCAGTTCTTGGAATCCACCACGATCTCGGTGCCCTCCATGAAGCGGTAGGCATCGGCGATGAGCTTGTCGCAGAAGGAGCGGAGGACGTAGAACACGCCCTGAGCCTCGGTGGGATCACCCGTATCAGAGGTGGAATCCAGCACCTCCACCGTGAAGTAGGCCTTGCGCTCGGTGTAGCGGTAGAAGCGGTAGCAGATGTTGGCGGTCTCACCCTTGCCGTCGTCGGCGTGAATGGTCAGCTTCAACAGACACTCCCCGTCGGGGGTCTCGCGGAAGGCCTCCATCTCCTCGGCGGTCAGCTCGGCGTTGCCCTCCATGGAGGCGGTGAGCAGAGCCTGGAAGAAGCGGCGGAAGTTGTAGGAGGCGGTCTCGGTGGCCTGGGAGCCCGAGGGCTTGGTCACGGTCAGGGTGTAATCCATGAGCTGGCCGTTGGCGTAGATCTCCAGCTTATCCGAGTTCATACCCTTGGACTGATCGCTCTTGGAGTTGTCCAGGGTGAAGACAATGGGGGACTTCACACCCGCGCCTTCCAGCTTGATGGTCTGGACGTGGGCGATGTTGAATAGGAAGTACTCCCGCTCGTACCAGTCGATCTCCTCCCACTCCAGGTAAGCCAGCTGACTCTCGTCAATGACCAGGATCATGTCGTAAATCTCGGAGTAGCCGTAGTATTTGCCATCCTCCGTTTTGTCGCTGAGGATGAAGTGGTTGTTGAACTCCTGCCCCTCGGCATCCTTGTAGGTAAAGGAGAAATCGTGGGCGGGGGAGTCCAGTCCATAGGCCTCCAGCTCCTCGTCGGTGGGGGCAAGGACGGCTACGCGGTCAAACTGCATACTGTACAGACCTTGCAGCACAGAGCCGATGTTATCCGAGTTGGGAAGGTATCCCTCCATGTAGTCCGATGACATCATGTAGGGCAGGGAGGAGTACAGAGTGTCGGTACGTTCGTCCATGTCGATGAAGGAGAAGGCGGTCACAAGGCGGGAATTCTCCTTGAAAAGGCGGTCATACATCTTGGCAAAGTCCTTCTCGTCCATGTCGGCAATGGCCTTGGATGCCTCCTCCAGCTTGGCCTGGACCTCCTCCGAGTAGTTGCCCTCCTCGTCGGGCTCTACCGTATCCATATCAAAGCCAATGACCTCCTTGACCATGTCGCGGTAGATGGCGTAGTGGTCGATGTCGGAGCGGTAGGTGAAATTGGATACCTGGAAGTAGGTGTTGAGGGACATGGGGTAGACCATCATGGGGGCAATCAACGCCTCAATGGGCTGGAGCACGGCGGCGTCCAGGTTGGTGGAGGCCAGAATGTAGACCGTGTCTCTGCCCTCGTATCTGGCGTAGTAGCCCGCCTCGGAGACGGTGGGATCACCCAGCGTGACCGTGTAGGTCTCGCTTGTCATGGTGGTGACGGTGTACCAAGTGGGCTTGTAGTCGTAGGTCACGGGGGCGCCGTTCTCGTCCACCTTGTCGGTGCCGTCTTCGTTCTTCTCCACACGCTTTTCGGGAGCGAGGCCGTATTCGGAGTAGTCGATGGAGCCGTCGGGCAGACGGACGGGGTTCTCCAATCTCTGCATGGAGATGGTGTAGCCGCAGCCCACCGAAAGCTGGGCGAAGAGCTCATCCACCAGAATGGCGGTAGGGCAGTCCTCTACCTCGAAGCGGTTGTTCTCGCCTCGGTTGACGACGATCTCACCCTTCTGGTTATGGACCTCGATGCGCTTGATGACCTTGGAGAGGTCGTTTGTGGAGGACTGGTCGTAGGTGAGCTGTTTGAACATCAGCACCCGCTGACCCACACCCACCACCTCGGTGCCGGTGGTGTCCACCACGGCGTAGATCTCGTATTCACCTGTCTCGGGATCCACGTCCAGCTGGGTGCCCAGATCGGTCAGGTAGTAGCCGTCCTTGTCCACGTCGCAGATGACGCCGTCCTTGTACAGGCCGTATACGCCGCGCTTTTTCTTGATGGTGTACTCGACGCCGTCAAAATCCTCGTACTCGTAGATATCCACGATGACCGAGACCACGCCGAAGGCCACAGCCAGCACCACCGACAGGATGAGCAGAACCGCGATGGCCCGCTTCTGGGTGCGGAAGGAGGACTTCTTGGCAGCCGCCCCCTTGGCGGCAGGCTTCTCCCAACGGGCATACAGGGTCACGTCGGAGAGGACACCGCCCAGCAGATTGACATCCAGTATGGTTTCGGCGGTCACACGGATGGCGGCGGGAGAATCGGGGTCCCCATCGGGGGAGAGGTACCAGCCTGTGAAGATATAGCCCTTGCGGACGGCCTTGGGCATGGCGCCTACGCGGTCGCCCACCACGGCGGTGATGCGGGAGAGGGCGGCGGAGCCTTTTCCCGCGTTGAATAACAGTTGAATTTCCTGCATGGGTCAGTCTCCTCCTCTCAGCGGTATTTTCTTCTGACGCCGACCGCTACGCCTGCGGCAATGCAGACGGCGATGGGGATCAGGGTCATCAGGGCGGTGGTGGCGATGGACGAGCGGATATTGACGGGATAGACATCGGTATCCACGTCGTAGATCTTAAAGGCCTTGAATTCCAGGTCGGCGGGCATGACCTCACGGCCCATGTGTCGGAGGGTCGCGGTCAGCACGTCGGCGTTGCCGTAGGCGGCGGAATCCAGGATGGTGTCGGAAGCAAACTCGGTGGAGCCGAAGACCGCCACATAGGAGGGCTCCTGGGTGGACAGGTAGTTGGTCTCCATGACGGTGCGGGATTCAATGGACAAGGTCATGAGGTTGAACCGCTGGAGATCCGTGGCCACCTGATACTGCTTGCCAAAGGCCTCGGCGGCGGCACCGGCGGTGGTCTTGAACACGTCGTGGAAGTAGCGGCTGACACCGTTGCGGTAGTAGGATCCGTAGACGTAGGCCTCGGTGACTCCGTTGGTATCGTCGGGGACCACGTGGGTCTTGCGGTAGGATTCCGACATGGCGATGGAAACGGCGTTGGGGAAGACCACCTTGGCGGGATAGGCCACGTCCCGCATATCCTCGGTGATGGCCGCGCCGCCGCCTGCGGTGACGTACTCAGCCAGGGGAATATAGCCGTCCTTGTCCAGCTTGTTGGTCTCGTCGCGGATCAGGAGATTGTCGATCTCCCCGTCAGCGTTCTCAGCGCGGCCAACGACGATACCCCATTCCTCCATATACTCGTCCAGGACGGGCATCTCGGGGGTGTCGGCGTCTACGAAAAGCATGAAGGAGTACGCCTTGTCCAAGAAACGATCCAGCTTGTCGATCTCGCTCGGTTCCCCTTCCACGTAGGCCTCGTTACCGAGACCCAAGAAATCGGTCTGCGGATCGTAGGAGATGAGAAGGCGGCAGTCGGCGGGGATCTCGTCCTTCGACAGGTCGATGGTCACCACGTCAAAGCCTGCTCTCTGCACCAGCTTTTGCAGGGAGGTGCAGGCGTCCAGCTGCTCGCCGTGGTTGACGATGAAGGCCGCGATGGGGGATTCGGCACGGGTCAGAGCCAGAAGCAGGGAAGCGATCTTCTGCTCGCCGTTGTAGGCCCACTGCTCACCCGCGTCGTTCTTCAGGTAGAAGTAATCGTAGGAGCAGACGCGGTACTCGGTACCGAACTCAAAAATGATCTGATGGGCATAGATGTTGGTGGAGGAGGTCGCCTTGTACTTCTGCACCTGGGAGGGGTTCTTCTCGATGTTGAGATACTCCACCTTCACGGCGTCGGGGAACTCCTTTTGCAGAGCCAGGACGCTGTACTGCACCATACGCAGCTTGTCGGCCTCATAGACCTTGTCCCGCTCGGTGCAGAATTTGACGTTGATGGTGATGGGCTCCTCGCCGTTTTGGGCGCGCTTAGCGTTCATTTCCTCCACCATGGGGATGGCGTAGTCACGCACCACGGCCAGAAATTCCTCGGTGGGGGTGTACATGGACACTTCGGGACGGGAGGTGTACTTGGTGACGGTGGCATCGGCCTGCCACATGAAGCGGTCGGCCACAAAGGAGAAGAGGACGTTGAAGACCAGGACGGCGGCGATAACGGCCATCGTGATTACCGCGCCGACGGCGCGGCGGGCACCCCTGCGAGGCATATTCGATTCAGGTTCTCTGTTCATGCGAATTTCCTCCTGATGAGTACGATGAGACCCCAGACCGTCACGATGCATACGGGGACGGCCACAAGGGCGATGGTGATGTTCCGCGCCTGGGCGGTGGTCATGATGTGGATGGTGTCGTCCGAGAAGGGCTGGGATTTAAGGGAGACGGGGATCTCCTCCTTGCCCATGGCGGTGAGGGCCGAGAGCAGGAAGGAGGCGTTGCCGTAGCCGCCGCTCTGGAGGGTAGCCTCAATGGCGAACTCGGTGGAGGAGCAGACCAGCACCGAGGCGTTGGTGGCGTCATCCGTGGTCAGGGTAACGAGATTATAGCCCTCGGAGGAGCGATCCACGGGGCGGCCGCCTGCCCAGGCCTCGGCACCCGCATAGGAGCGGAGCAGGGGAGTCAGGGTACGGGTACCGCTGACGTAGTCACCGTTGGAGGCGGCGAAGGCCTCGGGGATTTGGATGGCGGTGGCGTTGGCCACGCGGATCACGCCGTCCACGTCGGCCATGATCCCGGCGGCGTTTCCGGCGGGGATCTGACCCAGGAGGGTGTAGCCGTCGGTGGTGATGGAGTGGGCGGTGTCGCGGACGGCGAAGCACTCCTCCACGCCCTCAGCCCCCGTGTCGTGGGCGAAGGTCACGCCCCACTCCGTGAGGTAGGACTCGATGTGGGTAAAGCCGCCTGCGGCAAACGTGTCGGCTGAGACGAAGTACATGAACTTACCGCCTTGCTTCAGGTAAGCATCCAGCTTGTCGATCTCGGAGTAGCCCGAGACGCCGTCCACAGCGGTGAAATCGCGGGCGGGGTTGTAGGAGACCAGAAGACCGCAGTCCTCGGGAATGTCGAAGGACAGGGCATCCAGGTAGTTAATCATGTAGCCTGCGTCGGTGAGGGCGTACATGAGGGCGTAGTCCTCGGTGGATTCGCCGTGGTTGAGGGTCATGTAGGCTACGGGTGCGTCGGGAGAGACCACCGCCTTCATGGCGACGGCAAACCGCTTCTCGCCGTTGTAGGCCGAGGGGCTTTCGGTGTTCCCCGCAGGGAAGACGAAGAAATCGCGCAGGGTGCAGACGCGGGATTCCTCCCCGCAGGCCACCACCACCGAGGTGGAGGCGGTTACGCCGTATTCACGGGCCGTCTTGGGATTCTCCCAGACGTTGAGGTATTCCAGCTTCACCGTGTCGGGATAGCGGGCGGCCAGCTCCTCGGCGGTGTTCAGGACGTAGCTCTGGGTGACGTCCGCGCGGATGTTCTCCTCCTCGTCGCAGAAGATGATGCGGATGTCCTTTTCCGCCCGGGGGATGACGAACTCATCCAGGTAGTCGTAGCAGGTGTCGGTGACGGGGTAGAGCAGGGTGGGATTCATGTTGATGAACCAACCGTAGCGCATGGCCAGAGACGTGACCGACGCGTTGAGCAGGATCACCGCCACCACGATCAGCACCGTCAGAGCCACCGTCACGCCGCCGTGTCGGAGAGCCTTTTTGGAGGCTGTAGTTGCCATATTCGCAGTTCCTTTCTATGTGGGAGGGATCAGTTCCATCTCCGCTTCTCGTAGACGCGGACGGTCAGGAACACGAATACGCCGCAGATGGAGGCGTAGTAGAGGATAGAGGCGAAATCAAAGAGACCGTTCTGGAAGTTGCCGAAACGGGAGTAGACCGAGATCCAGGACAGCACCAGACGGATCCAGTAGACGTCAATGAGGCTGCTGACAAGACCCAGGCCCAGCATGAGGAAGATGATGGCGATGGTCACCACGGCGGCGGCCAGCTGGTTTTCGGTGAGGGCGGAGATGAAGGTGCCCAGGGCGATGAAGGCCGCGCCCAACAGGAGCAGACCCACCAGATTGCCGATGAGCTCTCCCGTCACGGGGCCGATGTGGTAGAACTCGTAGGATTGACCCGCCCGCTCGGCGTTGGCCACGGCGTAGATGGGGATGAAGTTGATGCAGGACACTAAGAGGGACCCGCCGAAAACGGTCAGAGCGGCCAGAAATTTCCCCATGACCATGCCCGTGATGGTGACGGGCGCGGTCAGGAGCAACTGCTCGGTGCGCAGCTTCTTTTCCTCGGAGAAGAGGCGCATGGTCAAGAGGGGGATCAGGATGCCCATGGCGAACATCATGATGGTGAAGTAGGTGGTGGTGCTGTAGCTGGAGGACAGGAGGGTAGTATAGCAGCAGATGAGAGCCGCCAGACCCAGAAATGCCCCCGTATACACGTACCCGATGGGGTTGATGAAGAAGGAGCGGAGCTCCTTTTTGTAAATTGCAAACATAACGTATTCCTTTATCCTGTGTGATTTGTGTACGGGCGCGGGATCAATCGTCGTCTTCGGAGACCAGAGCGGAATTCTCCTCCCGCTTCTTATCGGCGTCGGCCACCAGGCCCTCGGCCACCTGGGATTCCAGGGCGACCCTCTGCTTGGCCTTGGCGCGGCGAGTGTAGCGGGTGGGGGCGTCGTCCTCCTCGGACTTGTTGACTACGGTGATGAAGATATCCTCCAGGGACAGGCCCAGAGCCTCCAGACCGATCAGAGCCCAGCCCCGGTCGGCCAGGGTGAAGAACAGCTTCTTGCGGATGTCCACGCCGGGGGCGGATTCGATCATGTAGGTGGTGGCGTCTCCGTCCTTTTCGGCCAAGGCCTCGGCGTAGACGATGCCCTGCATATCCTTGAGCACCGACAGCACTTGGTTCTGGGGACCGCAGATCTTGGCGTTGAAGCGGCGGTTGTTCTCGATGACCCGGGTGATGTTCTCGGTCTTCTCGTCGGCTACGATGCGGCCCTTGTTGATGATGATGATGCGGTCGCAGACGGCTTGCACCTCCTGGAGGATGTGGGTGGAGAGAATGACCGTATGATCCTTGCCCAGGGAGCGGATCAGATTGCGGATCTCGATGATCTGCTTGGGGTCCAGACCCACCGTGGGCTCGTCGAAGATGATGACCTTGGGAGAGCCGATCAGGGCGCCGGCGATGCCCACGCGCTGACGGTAGCCCTTGGACAGGTTTTTGATGACACGCTTGCGGACGTCCCCGATGCGCACCACCTCGCAGACCTCGCCGATGTGAGCCTCGCGGGGAAGCTTACAGCCCTTGAGCTCGTAGTTGAAGTTCAGGTACTCGTCCACCGTCATGTCCAGGTAGAGGGGAGGCTGCTCGGGCAGGTAGCCGATCTGCTTTTTGGCGTTCAGGGGATCCCCCAGCACGTCGATGCCCGCCACGCTGACCCGTCCCGAGGTGGAGGAAAGGTAGCCCGTGAGGATGTTCATGGTGGTGGACTTACCCGCGCCGTTGGGGCCCAGGAAGCCGACGATCTCCCCCTCGCCGATGGAGAGGCTGATGTCGTCCACGGCGCAATTGGAGCCGTAGTTCTTGACCAGATGCTCGATTTGAATCATGATAGATCCTTTCTTGCGGCGTGACCGTGAGCCACACCGATATTTTTCTCTTGCGGATGCCCGATGGGGATGGGTATCCATAATAATACATCTTACAGTATACCATATTATTGTAACGAATTTATGAATTCATAAAGTACATGAGGGAAATTCTTTTGCTTTTCAGAAAAAAAGCCCCGGCGGACAGCGAGCGAGACCTCCTTGTCGGGAGGGATCGGCCCTGTCGGTTCGGGACTCTTGGCCACACGGGAAGCAGAATCACTCCCGCGGGTATTTAGGGGTGAATTCTTTTCCCGTGATCAGATAGTCAATGGAAACGTCAAAATAACGGGACAGCAGGAGCAGCATATCCAGGTCGGGACTGCGGCGGCCGTTTTCATAATAGGACAGCGCCTCCCGGCTGATGGACAGATCCATCGCCACCTTCAATTGACTGTATCCCTTTTCCAGGCGTATCTGCCGTAAACCGATCATCGTAGCCATAACCCAACGCGACTCCCTTTCTGATTGTGAACGGAATGTTAAATCTCAAAATTTGCGAGTTACCTCTTGACATCATTGTAACAAAGTGTTACAATGAAAATGTAACAATTTGTTACGCAAAATATTTGAAAGGAGTATTACATATGGGAAAGGGTATTACGATTGCCGGCTTTGTTTTGAGCATCGTCGGTCTTGTTCTGGGCTTCCTGAATGGCGTGTGGTCCATTATTGGCCTGCCGGTCTCCATTGTCGGCTTGGTTCTCGCCGTCGTGGGCGGAAAGAAGCTCAGAGCAAACGGTCAGCCCACCGGTTTGGGAACTGCCGGATTGGTGCTGGGTATCATCGCTGTTGTCATCTCTTCCATTACTTTCTTCAGCTGCGGCCTCTGCATTCTGTGTGCCGCTGGAGCTGGCTTGGGCTCGCTATAAAAAACACGAGAGCTTTGTACGTCAAGCAGTCGGGCGCACCTGCGTGATCCCGACTGCTTGGTTTATTTCGTTCACTAAGGAGGTGTATCATGTCATCTGCCATCACGATAGGCGGTACCGAGATTCCTCTGTACGGCATCTGTTTTTGGCTCGGCGTGCTGGTCAGTGCAGGACTATTGCTCGCTCTCCGTACTAAACGAAGTATCCCCTGGTACGATGCGGCCTATTCCGGTGTGTTTACCATGATCGGAGCTATGATTGGCTCCAAAGGATTGTTCATTCTGGTCTCCTGGAATGAGATTATTGCGGCAGGGATCCCCTGGATCGATGTCATAAAAGGCGGATTCGTTTTCTATGGGGGATTGCTCGGCGGATTAGCCGGGCTTATCACATATGTACGCATATACAAATTGAATGTCTATGACTTTATGGATATATACGCACTGGCTATCCCTATTGGCCATGCCATTGGCCGTGTCGGTTGTTTTTTTGCGGGCTGCTGCTACGGGATCCCCTACGACGGGATCTTTTCCCACGTATACACGGAAGCCGCAGGGCAAACGCCTCTACATATTCCTCTGCTCCCGATCCAACTCATCGAGGCCTCCTGTCTGTTCTTGCTGTTCACCGTCAATCTGTTCCTGTTCATGCGTGCCCCCCACAGGCGTGGGGTGCCGTTGAGTATTTACATCTGCGCTTATCCGATCATACGCTTTGTGCTGGAATTTTTCCGGGGAGACCGCGAAAGAGGGATCCTTTTGGGCCTCTCCACCTCGCAATGGGTCAGTCTGATCCTCCTTTTTGGGGTGGTACTGTACCGCCTTCGTTGCGCGGGGAGACCGTCCCCGGCGTGTGTCCGTCACGATCGCTCCTAACTCTCGTAATTTCATTGAAAGGAAAAACGAACATGAACAAAAAAAGGCATCTCGCCCTCAGTCTGTCCCTGCTTTTGCTCCTGCTTTCCCTTTGCGCTTGCCGGGACGGAAAGCTCCCCTCGCTGGGAGAAGCTCCGATCTTTCAGAAGGATACCGTCTACACCTTATACGACAATCTGGTTCGCATCGACCGGTTCCACAACGGCCTTGCCCCCTTCGTGATCTTCAACAGCTCCTCCACCGTGCACATGGACGAAAACTGGAGATCCTGGGAGGGTGATTACTATTTTGGGTACATGGATATTCACGGAAAGGTAGTCATCGAACCCACGTATTCCTGTAGTCCGTACTATACCCTGCCCACCTATACGTTCTCTTGTGTCCGTATCAAGGATCTGGACAGCCAAGAGTACCTGCTGGATTCCAAGGGGACCGTTCTTTACCGCAGCGGAGAGAATGGCATCACCTCCATTGGCGAGGTCTCCAACGGCTACGTTTGGATCGAGACCGAAAAGGAGGATCTTGCGGGAAGCACCTTTACGGTCGACTACTACCGTGTTTCGGATATGGAGCGGGTCGCCACCTTCCAGGATGTGCGTACCTTCTACGTAAACCGAGAGGAGGTCAGCCTTTCCACTGTATCCGACAGCGGCCAGGCCACCCTAATTTCGGGAAATGACCATGAGTATTATAACAGCGAGCTGATCCATTTCAACATCCGGGAATACGATTCCGGCTTTTCCCCTTCCGCACAGACGTGGACGGTAGACTTGGCTGAGATCAAGGAATTCGCGTCCGCAAGAAATTTTGTCTACTACGTGTCTCCCGCCCGGGGGGATCAGCCAATGCTGGCAACGGTGGTGCTCTTCAACGATAACAGCACCCAATTCTATGCCGTTGTAGACGAAAAAGGGAACGTATTGATGGCTCCCCGGAAAGACGTGGCCTTCCCCCTGGAAAAGAAAACCGACGAGCTCGCTCAGTACCAATTCTGTCAGAATCTGTGTCCTGCCCAGGACGCGGACAGCCAAAAGTGGGGCTACATCGACCCCCGGGGTAACTGGATGATCCAGCCCCAGTACACCTCAGCCAAGATGTTTTCCCCGGATGGCTATGCCACGGTCAACGAGACCACCGTCATCGACATCGAGGGCAACATTGTCCTGGCTCCCAAAGACTGACTCCAACCAAATTGCAACCAAAAAGGGACCCTGCCGTCAGGCAAGGCCCCTTTTTGCTGATGGATGAAGGATCATTCCTTGTACAGATAATTGAACCGCCCAATCGGCGCGGCATCACCGTTGGCATAGAAGTCCATGATGGTAGCCTCCTGCATATTGTCGCTCCACTTGAACTCAAAGTTCAGCTTGCCCTCCAGACCCACCAGGGCACGGGGGACGGCAATGGTCAGGGTATCCCCCGAGACGCGGAGATCGGCGGTGCCGATCTGCTCCCAGGTGAAGCTCCCCTCCTCCAGGGTGCGGACGTACTTCTCCACAGAGGCCTGGTTCTTCTTGCCCATCTTGCGGTTGATGACCAGATCGTAGCCTTCCCAGCCCGTGGCCTTGGAGCGGTCAACGTCGATGAACAGGGTCATCCAGCCGTCGCCCTCTCTGGGGGTGATGGTATCAGCGCACTTGACGCGGAAGTAGATGTTCTCGTCGTCGCGGGAGACGCGGGCTTCCACGATGTCGTTGCGGCCCGAGGTGTTGACGTAGTGGTAGTCACCGAAGCCGTCCCAGTCGCGGTGGATGGTGGTGCCCTTGGGGTTGCGGTAGACGGGGGTCACGGCATTCCATGCCTTGTTGCCCGATTTGAGGTCAACGATCCCTGCGGGAGAGGTCGCCTGGCGGGGGGCGGCACCCTTGAAGCGGCGGATGTTGTGGGCCAGCTGGAGGTAGTAGGTGTCCAGGTAGCCGTCCTTGTCCATCTCGATGTCGCGGCTGTGCTCGCGGTCGTACTGATCCACCATGGCCAGCTGGGTGGACTCGTTATCACTCAGCCAGGGCTCATGCCACTGGCCCATGATCCACTCGTTCCAGCCCGTGACGAAGACGATATCGGGATCCAGGTCGAGAGCTCTCTCCCACTGCTCCTGGACGTTGTAGCCGTACTTGTAAGAGTCGGGGGTCAGAAGATCGTGGCCGTGCTGACCCGTATAGCTGCGGCCGAAGGTCTTCACGTCATTGAAGTGGGTGCAGATGCGGTCCTTGTTGGCGTTCTGTCCCACGCCTACGGTGACCATCTCACAGCTGCCGTCGGGGCGGGTGACGTACTTGTGCTGGGGGTAGACCTCCAGCCAGCCCCACTGCTGGTTGTTCCAAGGCCCACAGCCGTAGCCGGGCTGACCGGGACGGAAGGTGAAGAACTCCCGGATCTCGTTGAGGATGCGGGTATCGGCCTCGCAGGTGCCCTCGGCGGGGAGGGCGTCGGGATAACCCATGACCATGGGCTTACCGTCCAGCATATACCACAGGTCGGAATACAGGCCGGGCTTGTAGATGTTCTGGTACAGGGAGCGGAGCATCCGCTCGGTGGTCTCGGCGGGGCCGAAGTTGAGCATGAAGGCCACCTTGGGCACCTTAATGCCGTCGGCCTTGGCCTCGCGCAGTCCCTTGAAGAGGGGCTCGTAGGCCGAGCGCCAGGTCAGGGCGCCGTTGGTGCAGTCAAAGAGCAGGAAATCCACGCCTGCGGCCGAGAGAAGGGCGGCGTGGTGGCGGATGACGTAGGGGTCGGAGTCGCGGTAGAAGCCGTAGAAGGGCTCGTGCCAGTAGGGCTGGAAGGGACGCTCGCCCCAGGCGGGGTGATCCTTTCTGTACTCGGCGGCGGGGAATTTGTCCAGCACCTCCACCACGTCCACGGGGCGGAGATCGGCGTGGCCCTCGTGCCAGGTCCAGTAGAAGATACCCACCTGCTTGTCCTTTTTCTTGCCCACGTCCTCCACCGACGCCACCTTGCGGCCCAGCATATCCGTGGCCTCCCAGGTGTCGTAGCCCAGGTCCAGGGTGGCCTTCTCGGGGATGGGCTCATAGGTGATGCCCGCGTAGACAGGCTCGCTTGACGCCTCAAAGGACAGGAGCTTGGCACTGCCGCGCAGGGCGATGGTCACGTCGTGGACGCCCTCGGTGGGGTCGATCTCGCACCGCGCCTCGGTGTCCTCATTATCGTAGCTGGTGAAGGCGATGACGCCGATATCCTTGCCGTCGGCCTTGACGTAGCCCAGGGTGGTGTTGCCCGAGTGGGCGAAGCGGATGCGGACGCTGATACTGCCCGTACCGAAGTCTACCTTGTCGGCCTTCCAGAGCTTGGCTTCTTTATCGAAATACAGTTCTGCCATGTGCATATCCTCACTTGGATTCAGAGTCGGGGGTGTTTTCCCTCCGCATGACCATAGTACCATAGAATGAGGAAAATGTCAACAAGTTTTGCCGAAAAAATATTGACTAATTGCTATAGATGTTGTATAATAGTCACAACACCATACCCTTTCAAAGGAGGATATGACATGAAAACCAAGAAGTACACCCCCCGCCGCGCCCTGGCACTGGCTCTCGCCATCCTCATGGCCCTGAGCACCGCCACCGCCGTGGGATACTCCGCCATCCTTTCAGCCTTCGCCGCCGACAGCGTGGACAGCTACGCCCCCAATGGCACCGTCCTGGTCTCCAAGGACGCCAAGGTCTCGGTCTCGGCCTGTACCAACCAGCGGGCAGGCTCCGAGAACAGCTACGAGATGCCCTCCGAGACCTGGACCAAGATCAATCTGACCGATGGCCAGATCGGCAACGGCGGCTGGTCCTGCCAGCCCTACGACCGGGAGATGGATCACACCAAGCCCGTCACTGTCACCCTGGAGCTGGCCACCCCCTCCGAGGTCTGCGCCGTGACCCTCTTCCCCCACGGCCAGTTCCCTGCCAAGTACGAGATCCGGGTCTCCTCCGACGGTAAGACCTACGAGAAGGTGGCCGAGGACGCGGGTATGCCCATCAACCAAAGCTCCCCCAAGTCCTACAGCTTCGCCGCCAAGAAGGCCAAGTTCGTCCAGCTCCACATCATCGAGCGCAACCCCGCCACGGGTCCCGACGGCGCCCTGGCTCAGCTGGGTGAGATTGCCGTTTTCGGTGCCGCCACCGCCGACGTGACCCTGGACCGCACCATGTTGGAGCTGTTCGTGGGGGAGACCGATAAGCTCTCCCCCGTCTTCGTGGGCACCAAGGACACCTTCCCCGTTACCTTCAAGAGCGCGGATACCTCGGTAGCTACCGTGGCCGCCGACGGTACGATCACTGCCAAGAAGTTGGGCAAGACTACCATTACCGCTACCTGCGCCCAGCTGAACAAGACCGTTACCTGCTCCGTGGAGGTGGTGGAGTCCAAGCACTCCTTCGATGAGAACATCATGATCTCCATCTTCTGGCCCCCCACACCCGAGTACATCACCGACGAGCAGTACAAGCTCCTGGCCGACGCAGGCGTCAACTGGGTCATGGGCGCGGGTGAGGAGACCCTGGCCACCGTGGAGAACCAAAAGAAGATGCTGGAGCTGTGCGCCAAGTACGGCATCGGCATGACCGTCTCCGACGGCAACTTCGGTGACTCCCTGCTGAGCAAGACGGAGGCCCAAACCGCCGCCACCGTGGCCCGCTACAAGAACGTCCCCGCCGCTTACGGCTTCTATATGCGGGATGAGCCCTTCAACCCCAACCAGTACCTCAACGCTTACGTCAATCTGAAAAAAGCCGCCCCCGACGCTTATATGCACCTCAACTTCCTCCCCAGCGGTGCTTACGGCTCCGAGGCTATTTTCAAGGCTCAGATGAACGACTGGGCGCGCCTCACCGCCGCTGCGGGCTATCCTCTGGACTATCTCATGTTCGACCGCTATCCCTTCCCCCTCCAGGCAGGGGCTATGGACAGAGCCGGCTTCTTCGCCAACGTCCGCTCCTGCTACGAGGTGGGCCTGAAAAATGACGTCAAGACGGGTCTGTACATCCAGACCGTGTGCCAGGAAGTGGCCTTCCGCCGTCCCACCGACAGCGAGATCCGCTACCAGATGTACGCCTCCCTGGCCTTCGGCTACAAGCAGCTCTCCTTTTTCACTTGGTTCACCCCCGTCAACCGCTCCGAGCCCTTCCGCGACGGTATCATCGCTCCCGACGGCACCCCCAACAAGCACTACGAGACGGTCAAGACCATCAACCACGAGATCCTCGCCATCGGTGAGACCCTGGTGAAGTGCGACGCCCTGGAGGTCTACTTCAACGGCCCCGACACCTACGGCCAGCCCGCCGTCCCCGCCGATTTCTTCGTCCAGGCCGACAAGAAGGATTCGGTGATCCTCTCCTTCCTCCGCCATAAGGAAACCGGCCGCAACTACCTCATGGTGGTCAACAACAATTTCGGCGCCAAGCAGGAGATCGAGCTGACCTTTGATGCCGCCATCAAGTCTGTCTCCGAGGTCAGCCGCGTGGACGGCTCCCTGAAGGCCCTGAAGCTGGACGGTCAGAAGCTGAAGCTCACCCTTCCTGCCGGTGACGCCATGTTCATCGCCCTGCCCGAGGGCTTCGAC
Organism: Clostridia bacterium; assembly: GCA_017938885.1. GTDB lineage: Bacteria > Bacillota > Clostridia > Oscillospirales > CAG-272 > CAMEON01. The sequence goes on along the minus strand of JAGBAS010000063.1, from coordinate 13,037 downwards.
CACTACGATGCCCCCGAGGGCCAGCCTGCCGCTACGGTAAATCTCGCCATCGACGCCATGATTACCGCGCCTTATTCCGCCGGCTCCGACGGCTGGTACATCTCCTGCCTCCAGGACGGCCAGCGCATCTCCGAGGGCCTGGGCAACGGCTGGAGGACCGAGAACCGCAAGGCCTCCTACGTGGACATTGATCTGGGCCGTACCCTGAAGTTCAACCGCATCGACCTCTACCCCGCCGGCTCCATCTTCGACTACGGCTCGGCATTCCCCGAGACCCTCACGATCTCGGTCTCCACCGACGGCAAGACCTACAAGGAGGTCAAGACCCTCTCGGATATCGAGATCAAGACCACCAAGGGTATGAAGGTGGATATCGGCGAGCAGGAGGCCCGCTACGTCCGCGTGGACCTGGTGGATCCCGCCTCGGGCACCCGTTTCATGGCCCTCAACGAGATCGAGATCTACCACGACGACGGCACCGTCCCCGCCCCCGAGACCTTCACCCTCCTGAAGGACGACGGCACCGTCATCACCTACAAGGAAGGCGAGAATATCGCCAAGGGCAAGAAGACCTTCTACTCCTCCACCACCCCCGCCCACTATCAGGTCTGGGGCTGGGATATCTCCTATATCAACGACGGCAAGAGCGGCAACGGCTGGACCTCCAACGTGGGCCTCAACCGCTCCCCCAACGCCACCGAGTACGTGGGCGTCTCCTTCGGTGACCTCTTCGCCGTGGAGAAGATTATCCTGGAGGACAACGGCGTCTTCCCCGAGGACTTCAACGTAGCCCTCTCCGAGGACGGCCTCAACTGGACCGTTATCAAGGACGTCAAGGGTGAGCCCGACAAGAACTCGGGTGAGAGGTACGAGATCAAGCTGGACACCCCCGTGAACGCCCGCTTCGTCCGTGTCACGGGCACCAAGCTCCGCGGCGGCGGTAACGACGGTTACCTCCTCCAGCTGGGCGAGATCGAGGCCTACGGCAAGCCCGTCTGCGATAAGACCGTGCTACAGGAGGCTATCGCTACCTTCCAGGCTGAGGGCGGCGACGAGTCCGCCGCAGAGTACGCCGATGCGCTGGCGGCTCTGGATAACCCTCTTCTGACCCAGACCCAGGCACGCGACTACGCCAAAAAGCTGCTGGCTCTGGTGGGCAAGGAGCTGGAGACGGATCCCCCCGAGACCGAGCCCGTCACCGATCCTGTGACCGACCCCGATGAGTCCGATCCCGCCACCGAGCCTGCCACCGACGAGCCCGCAGAGACCCCCGCCCCCGATACCGCTCCCGAGGAAACCCAACCCGCAGACGAAAAGGGCTGTGCCTCGGTCATGGGGATGGCCGTCCTGCTCGCGGCAGGCGGTGCCGTGTTGGCTCTCCGCAGAAAGCGGGAGGACTGAGTCTCCTTCGGGCTATTCCCCATACATAAAATGACCGCACCCAACCCGAAAGGGAAGGGTGCGGTTTTGTCATGCGGGATCCTCATCGGCCTCCTCGTCGGCCTCAAAGATCACCTTGGTGTTCAGAGGGAGCTTGAGATTTTTGTACGTCTTCTGCCATTCCTCCCGTGTGCCGGGATAGTGAATGGTCAGGGCGTTGCATTGGCTGAACATCTCCTCTCCCGAGAATACGCCGACGTTCTTCGGCAGAGTGATCTCCTTCAAAGAGGTGCATCCCCAGAACACCCGCGTATAGATGCCTGCCAGGGAAGGGGCTTCAATGGTTACCTTTTTCAGAGAGCCACAGCTCTCAAACGCTGTATGACCCAGCTCCCGCAGGGTCACAGGCAGGATAATCTCGGTCAAGCCTTCGCAGTCTTTAAAGGCACTGGTGCCAATGGAGGTCACCTTGTGCAGAGGCGGGGCTTGGGACAGGGAGCGGCAATTCATGAAGGCGCCGATGCCAATGGTGCGGATATCGCCGTCGTAGTTCACGAGACTCAGCTTTTCACAGCCGGAATACATACTGATGGGAATATCCTCCACACCGGCGGGGAAGGTGGCACTCTCCAGGGCTTTGCAATTCTGGAATACGCCCTCGCCCAGCTCCACTACGGAATTGGGGAGATGGGCCATACGCAGCATTTCGCAGCCGTGGAAGGCGTTTGTACCAACCGAGGTAAGACCCTCGGGGAAATTGACCCACTCCAGCGCACTGCATCCCGAAAAGGCGTGATTGCCAATGACGGTAACGGTCTCGGGGATCACGACCTCGGTGACGGCGGTCTGTCGGGAGACGGCGTGGGACCGGATCTCGGTGACGGGAACCATTCGATCCCAAAAGGCGGAGTAGTAGAGATTGGGCAGGATGAGCTTACCTGAGGGCTCCCCCTGTACGAGGAGGATTACGGCGTGCGTATCTCCGTTCAGGTCTCCGTCCCCGTATCCTTCCATAGTGACGTCCTCCCACGCCCCCTCGATCATGCCGCAGACGGTGCAAAAGCCGTCCTTATGGACGTGGGGGATCTTCTCGGCCTCGGTTTTGGTCGCCTCACAGGACGCGCACGTGTAGAGCACGCTCCCCGCGCGATAGCAGGTGGCGTCACCGGGATCGTCGAATACCCATTCGTGGTTGCCCTTCTCGCACTCGGTACGGGTGTCGGGCGGGGGAGGCGGCTCGGTTACGTCGTCGAGATCCCGGATGGTCACCTCATAAGGCGGCTCGGTTTCGGGACTCAGAAAGGGGAACAGGGACCCGAACAGGTCTCCCAAAGGATTTCCACCGGGAGAGGAGGGGGCGGAAGCGGGTCCGCTCCCTCCGGGATTCGTGAGAGCCACGATACCGCTGTACAAGCCGATATGCAGCCCCACGGTCACGGCGACCGCCGCCGCCGCCACTATGGGGATCCAACGCTTTTTGGAGCGGGCTCGGCTCTTTTGCCCGGGGGCGGGCAGGACGTCGGCGGGCTTTTCTTCCTCAGCGGGGATCAGCGCGGCCAGGGCGCGGGGCTGTGCCTCCAGAATAAAGCCGTCTCGAATACCGTTGATATAGCCTTGCAGCTGTTGGTCCTTCATAGCCTGAACCCCCTTTCGGTGAGATAATCGCGTAATTTCTCGCGGGTACGGTGAAGCCTCACCCAAACCGTATTTTCGCTGATGCCCTGATCCTCGGCGATCTGCGCCGCAGAGAGAGAGTACCAGTAGCGTTGCACGAAGATCACGCGATCCTCCTTGGGCTGGGCTGCCAGAAAATCGTTCAAGGCATCCATGACGGGGGTGGCTTTCCCCTCGGGAAGGTCGTCGGGTGCGGGGAAGCAGGCCTCCAGCTCGGTGAGGGATACCTCCAGATCGCGGTTGCGCTTGTCTGCGTGAAGGGCGCGGTGTCGGTTGAGGGATAGGTTGCGGGCGATACGGGCGAGGAACAGCTTGAGAGAGGCGGGGCGGGTGGGGGGAATGGAGTTCCACGTCCTCAGCCAGGTGTCGTTGACGCACTCCTCGGCGTCGGGCTCGCTGTGCAGAATATTCATGGATACCGCCATACAGTAAGCGCCGTACTTATCCGCCGTTTCCCGCAGGGCTTGCTCGTCACGGGAAAAGTATAATTCAATAATTTGAAGGTCTTCCATGACCGTCGTTATCTCCTTTCGCAGGGATCGCCACCAGTATACCACAGATCTCCCGTTTTGTGGGAGAATCGGGATAAACGGTCGCATTTTGGGATGATCGGTCGCCGGCCTTTCATCCCCTCGTTCTATAAGACACGCTTTTTGGCCGAAACCTTACAGGATTTTGAAAAAAAGTGAAAAATTTCAGCCGCGCCACCGAAGGAGGCGCGGCTACGGCCGGGACTTCTATTGGCCGAGGGGTGTGACCGTATAGTCGGGATGAAGAACGCCGTCTGTGCAGACCACGTCGTAGCGCAGCGTGTCCTTGTCTACGTCGGTGGACAGGACCAGCTTCTGCCATTGGGAGGAGGTGCCGTTGTAGTAGACCCGCTCCAGAGCGTTACAGCCCAAAAACATCCATTTCCCCACGGTGGTCAGGGTGGAGGGAAGGTGAATCTCGGTGAGCCGGCGGCAATCGCCGAAGGCCTCTCGGTTGATGAGGGTCACCCCCTCGGGGATGGTGAGCTCGCAGACGGGCTGGCCGTAAAAAGCGTACTGCCCGATGGCGGTCACGCTTCCGTCGGCGGGAATGAGGGCTTCGGCCGTGGCGAAGGTCAAGGTTTTGGTGGATAGGTGGATGAGGCCGTTGTCCCGCACGAGGTACGCCTCGCCCGTCCCGTTCATGGTCAGCTTTTTCAGAGACGTGCAGTTTTCAAAGGCCTGCCGATGGAGCTCCCGCAGGGCAGTGGGGAATTGTACCGTCTCCAGCGCGGTGCAGTCCAGGAACGCCTGGCCGTCGATCTTGCGGACGTCGTTTGGAATGCGGATCTCCCGCAGTCCGGTGCATTTTTCAAAGAGGTTGCCGGAAATGGCCGTCATATGCAGGGGGAGCTCGACCGTCTCCAGGGACGGGCAATCCAGGAAACAACGGTTGCCGATGACGGTATCCGCTCCCTCGAATACCACCCGATGCAACGCGGGACTGTGCTGAAAGACCCACATGCCCAGATCCAGCACCGATGCGGGAATGCGGATATCCGTAAGCCCAGTGCGTGCCAGAGCGAAATCCCGGATATGCAGGACACTCGGCGGGATCTCCAGCTCGGTCAGGGAGGAGCAGTTGGCCAGGATACTGGCGGATAGCTCGGAGAGGTTTGCGGAGAGGCGGATGGAGACCATGGAGGAGCATCCGTAGAAGGCGGCGTCGCTAATGGAGATCACGGTATCGGGGATGGTCATGGAGGGAATGGAGGTACACTGGCGGAAGGTATCCCGGGGGATCTCGGTGACTCCTGCGGGGATGGCTGAGACCGTGATGGAGGCGCATTCTTTGAATGCGGCTTCTCCCAGTACGGTCAGGGAAGCGGGCAGGGCGTCCAGGGTGAGGTTGGTACAGCCCTCAAAGGCGAAGGCTCCGATTTCGGTGACGCTGTCGGGAATGCGGAGATCTGTGAGCGCGGTACAGCCCTTGAAGGCGTACTGCACAATGGTGGTCAAGCCCTCGGGCAGGGTGACCGAGCGCAGGGCGGTACAGTCCTCAAAGCAGCCCCAGTTGATGGAGCGCAGGGTGGAGGGGAGCACTACCTCCTCCAGATTTTCGTTGCCCAGCGCGTACACGTTGATGTATCCCTCGGGCACCACCACCCGCGAGGGCTTGAAGCGGAAGCCGATGCTCTCGCTCACGTAGCAGGCGGGAATCAGACCGTACTCCTCGGTGAAGCAGACGTTGGGGAACAGAATCTCTCCGCCAACCTCCCAGCCCTCGGGCGGATTTACGATGTTGACCTTCCCCATGACCACGCCGTCCACCTCGGTCATATACTCGGCTATCACAGACTCAAAGGCCCCCTCGGTCAGCCCGCACACGGTGCAGAAGCCATCCGAAAAGGTGTGGTGCAGCCGTTCCTCGCCGTACACGTTCTCCTCATATCCGCAGACCTCGCAGACGGTCCGCAGACGGGAGACGGCGTAGCAGGTGGCGGCGCGGTCCAGAAGCACGCGGGGGGTATGGCCGTCAGCGCAGGAGGGCCCGGGGGCAGATTCCTCCTCGGTCTCTTGCATGCCGGGCTGAGCTTGGGTCTCGGCGTCGGGCAGAGTGTCGGATTCGGGGGGCGGCTCGGAGGCGGGCTCCCGCTCGGTTTCTTCCTCGTTTTGAGTCTCGTCGGGCCATAAAATCGCTTGCAGAGCGGGGAATCTATCCAGGAAGGGCAGGGAGTCCATGGGGATCACCCCGCTCCGCGTCAGCGCGGTCAGGGTACCGAAGCCCACCCCAAGCGTCAGGAGAACCGAGGCTGCCGCCGCCAGGAGTCTGCGGGGGAGCCGCCGTTTGGCGGCGGTTGCGGCGGAATCTCGATCGGGAATGAGTGCCTTCAGAAAATCGGGTTCGGCCTCCGCAAGGTATTCCTCGCGGATGTGCCCCATCAGGGTCAGCATACGGACCTCGTTCATATCGCGTACCCCCTTTCCTCCAGATACACGCGGAGACGCTTGCGGGTACGGCTGAGGCGGAGGCTGACGGCATTGCGGGTCAAGCCCAGCCCCTCGGCGATGGCCTCGTCGGAGAGGGAATAGAAGTACCGCTGTACGAAAATGATGCGGTCGGTCTTGGAGCAGGTACCGAGAAACTCGTTGATGAGGCTGGCCAGCTCCCCCTCGTTCTGGTCGTTCGGGGCGGGGATGCATTCCGACAGTTCCTCCAGGGACACCTCGATCACGGGATTCCTCTTGCCCGCGCGGCGATCCCGCAGGCGGTTGAGGGAGAGATTGCGGACGATGGCGGCGAGAAAGAGCCGCAGAGAGGAGGGACGGGTGGGCGGGATGGAATTCCAGGTCTTGAGGTAGGTGTCGTTCACGCACTCCTCGGCGTCGGGCTCGGAGTGCAGGATGTTCATGGAGACCGCCGTGCAGTAGGCACCGTACTTGTCCGCCGTGTGGCGGATGGCCTGCTCGTCGCGGGCAAAGTACAGCTCAATGATTCGGTCGTCGTGCATAACAGTTGGCTCCTTTCGGTGTGTGCGGAGGCTGGGGTATTCTGTGAGCCTCTCTACCCTATGAGACACGGAATTCTGTTTTTTTTGTCATGATCTCCGTAAAAAACAATTTGGGCAGGAAAGGCCGCACCAAATCTCGGAGCGGCCTCGCCTCATATACTGCTCGGGTTGAAATCAATACTCAGAACGGGTCTGTTGCTTCCTCTTGCTTCCGAGGCAAAGAAGATCAGAATGCTTTCGAACATCCTTCTGGCGCGGCGGTTCAGACGGCACTTGACCACCATGCGCATACGGTAGATATTGTCCACGCGGTAGACGGGTGCCTCGAAGGGGCCGAAGGCCACGATGGGAACGTCCTTGTAGTCCCCCAGGTTCAGCCTGCGCAGTTCCTCCGAGAGGCGGAGGCAGGCCATTTGCAGCTCCTTTTCATCGGGGGAGGTGAGGGTCAGAAGCACCATGTCGCAGAAGGGGGGGAACTGGAGCAGGCGGCGGAGGCGGATCTCGTTTTGGAAGAACCGTTCGTAGTCCTGGGCGCAGGCCAGACGGATGATATCGCTGTCGGGGTTCATGGTCTGGATGATCGCGAGCCCCGGCTTGTCTCCCCGTCCCGCGCGTCCGATGACCTGTGTCAAAAGAGAGAAGGTGCGCTCGTTTGCCCGGTAATCGTCCAGATACAGAGACATATCTGCCATGAGGACCCCCACGAGCGTCACGTCCGGGAAATCGTGTCCCTTGGTGACCATTTGGGTGCCCAGGAGAATATCGCCCTCGTGGTTGCGGAAGTCCCCCAGAAGGCGGTCGTAGGAGGCCTTGGTGGCGGTGGTATCGGCGTCCATGCGCAGAACACGGGCTGAGGGGAAGGCGGTCTTCAGCTCCTCCTCCACCCGCTGGGTGCCGTAGCCCATACGGACGAGATGGACAGACCCGCAATCGGGGCAGACGGAGGGGACGGGCTGACGGATACCGCACCAATGGCAGACCAATTCCCCGTCATGGCTGCTACGCTTGACGTGGTAGTTCATAGCTACCGAGCAGCGGGGACAGGAGATGGCCTTGCCGCAGGAGCGGCAGACGGTCTGGTGGCTGTAGCCCCGTCGGTTGAGGAACAGCACCGATTGGTTGCCCTCTTCTTTGACCCGCGACAGCTCGGTAGCCAATACCTCTCCCAGAGGGGAGAGATTGCCGTGACCCGTCTCCCCGCGCATATCCACGATGCGCACCTCGGGCAGGGAGGCATTGCCATATCGCTCCTTCATTTTGATGAGGGTATACTTACCCTCCGCGGCCTTTTGGTAGCTCTCCAGCGAAGGAGTAGCCGAGGCCAGAAGGAGCAGGGCGTTTTCAGAGGCGCAGCGGTAGCGGGCGATGTCCCTTGCGTGGTACTTGGGATTCTGATCCGACTTGTAGGTATGCTCCTGCTCCTCGTCCATGACGATCATGCCCAGGTTGGGCATGGGGGCAAAGACCGCCGAGCGGGTGCCCACGGCGATGGGGGCCTGTCCGTCCCGAATGCGGCGGTAGGAGTCCAGCCGCTCTCCTGCCGACAGTCCCGAATGGATGACCGCCACGCGGCGGCCGTAGCGGCTGTGAAAAATGTGGAGCATCTGGGGGGTCAGACCGATCTCGGGCAACAGGACGATGACGCCCTTGCCCCGATCCAGGGTACGGTCGATCATCTCCAGCATGACGCAGGTCTTGCCGCTCCCCGTGACTCCGTGGAGCAGGGCGGCCTTGGGCTGACCCGATTGAGCCAGGGAATCCAGCACCGACACAGCCTCCGCCTGCTCGTCGCTGAGTGTAAAGGGTGTGCGGATGCCAAAGCCGTGGGCTTCGGCGGGGGCGCGGTAGATCTCCTCCTCCTCTGCCGCCAGTAAGCCCTTGTCTGCCAAGGCGCGGAGCTGGGGAGCTCCCGCCCCTGCTTTTTGCTTCAGCTCGATTGCGCTCATGCGCGTCTCGGCGGAGAGCAGCGTCCTCAGAATGCGCTTTTGCGCCTCAGAGACCACCGGAACCGCCCCCTTGTCTCCCCGCAGGGAGGCCTCGATCTCGGAAACGGGGCGAGCGATGGTGTAGTAGGTGACCGTCGGCACCTCGGGCTGACGTACCGCCAGCTCACGTGCCACGAGTCCCTTGCCGCAAAGACGCTCCAGGGAGGCGGCGGCCTTGGCACCGAAGCGGGTCTTGACCGATTGCCCCGATGCGGTGCCTCGGGCGCGGATATGCTCCAGCACCAGAAGATCGGGAGCCGTCAGGGAAGCACGGCGGCTCTCGGTGCGGTCGTCGTCGGGGAGGAGGGTGTAGTACTCAGCCAAGGCTGCCAGAGCCGAAGCGGGCACCACGGCGCGGATGGCTTCTCCCATGGTACACAGGGTGGTCTCCCGCAGGTAGAAGCAGAGACCCAATTGCTTTTCGGACAGGAACAGATCCCGGCGGCACACGCCGTCCAGGGGCTTGACCCGATCAGGCGGTAGCTCGCGGGGGAGCTCGGAGCCATCCCCGACAGAGACCACCACGGCCAACTGCTTGCGGTTTCCCTTGCCGAAGGGAACCGTGACGAATCCTCCCGGCATCACGGTGTCCGCCATATAGGAAGGGATGAAATAATGGAAAACACCGTCGATGGAGAACGGATTATCCAGTATATGCACGCCGCAATAGCGCGCTACGGTTTCCGAATCCATGGCGGTGCCTCCTATGGTATTTTGTGGGATCACGGGATCAGTCTTCCTCAGCAGGGAACAGATCGCCGTCCTCGGCGGACTCTGTGGTCTCCTCGTCTGCATACTCCTCGTCGGAAGCGGCGGCTTCGTCCTCGGCGGCCTCCTCGCCGGCGATCTCGGTATCCTCTTCCTCGTCATCGGCGGGACGGAAATCGTCGTAGGGACGGTTGATGCCGGCCAGAACGGCCTGCTCCTCCTGCTCCTGGAGGGCGGGATCCTTGTGGACGATGGTGTACTCGCCCTTGTGGATGCGGCCGATAGCCAGCTTGACGGCCTTCTCGTCGCGGACCTCCTTGTCGATCATGGTGTTGAGGGGCTTGTCGGTCTCCTTGTTGCCGGTCATCTGACGTTCGGCTTCCACACGCTGACGGGTGTACTCGTTGGTAATCATACGGGCGCACTTGGCGGTAGCCAGCGCGATCTCGTAGCGGTTGTATTCACCGCCCTTGGTGAGCTCCTTGATGGTGGGGTAGATCATGTCTGTATTCTCCTTAATTCTGTATTAACGTTGATAGGTGATAAGTAATCGTGAAGTGCCGCAAGCGGCGTGAAGATGTGAGGATGGAAATCTTCGGTTTCCTTCATTTTTGAATAGGATCGAACAAATCCGAAGGATTTGAGCCGAACCTTTTCACTTTTCACTCTTACCTTTTACTTCGACTCCGTCTCGTCCTCGGGCTCTTCCTCGTCCATGGCCACGTCACCGCCGTTCTCCAGGCGGTTGGCGATGGTCTCGGTCTGGATGGCGGCCAGAATGACGTGCTCGGAATCGGTGATGATGACGGCGCGGGTCTTGCGGCCGCAGGTGACGTCGATGACGCGGCCGTCGTCCTTGGCGTCCTGAATGAGCCGCTTGATGGGGGCGGAATCGGGGCTGACCAAGGTCACGATGCGGTCCACGGCTACCATGTTGCCGTAGCCGATGTTGATGAATTTCATAGCGTTATCCTTTCTTGCGGCGTGTCACTCAATATTCTGGATCTGCTCGCGGATCTTTTCCAGCTCGCTCTTGACCTCGGCTACGGTCTGCGCCATGGCGGCGTCGGAGCACTTGGAGCCGATGGTGTTGATCTCGCGGTTGGTCTCCTGGAGCATAAAGTCGATCTTGCGCCCCACAGCCTCGGAGGACTTGAATAGTCCCTCCAGAGCGTCGAAATGGGAGGCAAGTCTGACCAGTTCCTCGTCGATGGCCACGCGGTCAGCGTAGATGGCGCACTCGGTGATGATACGGTTCTCGTCGAAAGCTGCTCCCGTTTCCCCCAGTGCGGCGCGAAGACGCTCTTCGAAGCGGATGCGATAGGCGGCAACGTTCTCGGCGGAGCGGGCGGCGATGGTGGCTACCAAGGCGCGGATGCCCTCCAGCTTGGCCAGCACGTCGGCGGCCAGTCGGGCTCCCTCCCGCTCGCGGGCGGCGAGGAAGGCGGCCACCGCCTCGGTGACGGCGGGGGAGAGCTTTTCCCAGACTGTATCGTCATCCTCGGCGGTATCCTCCTTGACGGGGACCATGACCCCGGGGAGGGTTAGCAGGCGGGAGGTGGTCAGATCGTGATCCACGTTCAGCTCCTCACAGAGCAGGCGGGCGGCCTCCACGTAGCGGCGGGCGACGTCGAGATCGGGCTCCAGCAAGGCGGCACCCGACTGGGCGCGGGTATCGGTGAGGATCACCGAGATATCCACCTTGCCGCGGCTGACGCCCATGGTGGAGAGAGCGGCCTTGATGCGCTCCTCCTGGGCGGCCCAGGCGCGGGGCAGACGGAAATTCAGATCCAGATAGCGGTTGTTGACCGACCGCAGCTCCACGGTCAGCTCATAGCCCTCCCCCGCGACGGTGGCGCGGCCGAAGGCAGTCATGCTTCTCATATTTTACAATGTCCCTTTCGGAAATAGTGTTGGCATATCTACACATTTTCTATTTTACACGATTTTCGGAGTGTTGTCAATGGTTTTTACGAATTTTTGGATTGGATGCACAAAAGAAATTTTGTGAGAGGGAGGGCGTTGGATAAAATGACGGAGAGGGGCGGCGGGATCTTCAAATTGGGGTTTAGCGGTACGTTTGTCACCGGATATGCACGATGAGACCGCTATGTAACGGGCGCACACACAGGTGCGCCCCTACCCTCATTTTTTATGTAGGATCATAACATTTCGACTTTTTAATGCTCGGTAGGGGCGCACCTATGTGTGCGCCCGCCAACCAAAACGCACCGATCTGTTCCTGCAAACGATTTGACAAACCCAAATTTCCCCACTTTTCAAAAAATATTTTCCCTTTTCCCATCATATTTCCCCCTTTCTTCCGTCTTATATGGTATAATGGAGAAAACCCCATTCCGAATTACGAATCCCCCCGAAAGGAGGCCATTATGTCCACCCCCCGCCCCCTGACTGACGCCGAGATCGTCGCCCTCTACCTGGCCCGCGACGAATCGGCCGTTGACCATACCGCCCGACAGTACGGTGCTTACTGCCTGTCGGTGGCTATGAATATCCTGAACAGCCACCCCGACGCCGAGGAGTGCGTCAACGACACCTACCTCCGGGCCTGGCGCTCCATCCCTCCGCAGAGGCCCGCCGTCCTGCGTTTGTTCCTGGGTAGGATCACCCGCAATCTGGCCATCGACCGTTACCGCGAGAAAAAATCCCGCAACCGCGAATTCGAGGTTGCCCTGGACGAGATCGCCGAGATCCTCCCCGCCCGTGAGGAGGACGACGGCGATCTGCCTACCCTGCTGACGGGCTTTCTGGAATCCCTCCCCGCCGAGGAGCGCAACCTCTTCGTTCTGCGCTACTGGCACGGCCATTCCGTCGCAAGACTGGCCAAGGCCTTTGGCATGAAGCCCAACAACCTCTCCGCCCGCCTCTACCGCACCCGCGAGAAATTACGGGCATACCTGACCGAAAGGGGGTACCAAGTATGAAAAAGCATCAAACCCGTGCGCTCAATGCCTTTGCCGCCATGGACGCCTTACCCGACGGTATGGTGCTGGATGCCGAAAAGGCACTTCTGGAGGCCGAGGCGGGCATTGCGGTGCCTGCCAAGCCCCAAAACGGCTTCAAGCGATTTCTGAACAGCGGCTGGGGTGCCGCCGTCATATCGGGACTCGTCGCCCTGGGCGTACTGATCTTCATCATCCGCGCGGGGCGGGAGCCCGCCACCTACGAGCCCCCCGTCAAGCCTGCGGGCAGTACCATCGAGATGGCCACCGAGGGAGCGGATTTCACCATCTCCACCGAGGTGGAGGATTACCCCAACGGTGTCGGCCGTATCACGGTGGTCATGACGGGCAGGGTCAAGGGCAAGACCATTACCGCCATGGGCGGCTGGCACCTGGAGCGGCTGACTCCCGAGGGCGCCGTGGCGGAGACGGTCTACTACACCGAGGAGGTGATCATCTCCGCCAAGCCCGGACGGGATGAGTACGCCACCATCAGCAAGACCCTGTACGGCTCCTACACGGGCGGCGGCTTCCCCGCAGGCACCTACCGCCTCCACGCCACCAGGTTTGACGGGGAGAAGTACGTCTCGGTGGCCTGGTGCACCTTTTCGATCGGGGATCCCGAGGGGGAGACGAGGCCCATACTGGACTATCCTCCCGCCGAGGAGCAGGCCTATACCGTCTCCACCCCCGACAGCATTGAGCACGGCGCGACGGGACTGCCCATTACGGTGAAGGCCGCCGAGCCGGGGGTGGATCTCATGCCTCACCGCAAATACAGTATTGTCAAGCTGGCAGGCCCCGCCAACGGAGAGGGCGCGGATTGGCTCCAATCTCTGGAGGCGG
>JAGBAS010000062.1 GCA_017938885.1 Clostridia bacterium | reverse complement strand
TTGACGTCGTCGATGTAGAAGAAGCCGTCTGCCTGAGGACCGTTCTTGGGCTCGGGAATAATCATCTTACCCTCGGCGTCGAACTCGTAGTTACCGGAGGGCAGGTTCAGACCGAAGGCCTTCAGGGTAGAGGAGGACAGGTACCAGGTATCGTTGACGAGATACTTATTGAAATCGGCGATATAGTAGTACGAGCCGTCAAACTCGACCAGCTTGTAACCCGTCTGCTTGACGTCGTCGATGTAGAAGTGGCCGTCTGCCTGAGGACCGTTCTTGGGCTCGGAGATCTCGTAGACCATCTTACCCTCGCCATCGAACTCGTAGTTGCCGGAAGGCAGGTTCAGACCAAAGGCCTTCAAGGTAGAGGAGGACAGGTACCAGGTATCGTTGACGAGATACTTGTTGAAATCGGCGATGTAGTAGTACGAGCCGTTGAACTCGACCAGCTTGTAACCCGTCTGCTTGACATCGTCGATATAGAAGTGGCCGTCTGCCTGAGGACCGTTCTTGGGTTCGGAGATCTCGTAGATCATCTTACCCTCACCGTCGAACTCATAGTAGCCGGAGGGCAGATTCAGACCAAGTGCCTTCAAGGTGGAGGAGGACTGGTACACCTTCTTGTTCACAACGAACTTGTTTCCGTCGGACACATAGTAGTAGTCGCCGTCGTGCTCGTACAAGCCATAGGCCTTCATCATAGCACCGTTGACGTACAGATACCCGTTATCCTGGGGACCATCCATGATGATCATCTTACCGTCCGCACCGAACTCATAATAACCGGAGAGAACGGGAGTGCCGTCAGCCCAGGTTGCTCCGTTGGTGTCGGTAACGTACAGCCCCTCATTCTTAAGGGCATAACCCACACGGTGGAAGCCGATTCCGCCCTCGAAATAGTAGTAATCCCCATCGACATACTGGAAGCCTAACTGCGTGATACCGTCCTTGCAGTAGTAGAGATCACCGTTGAATTCATACAGACCGTCTGCGGGATGAGCGTTGCGGTCAGTTGCGCCGTCCTCGCCGAAATCAAACCACTCAGGGTCGGTATTGGGGCTCTGCTTGACGAAGCGGATACCTGTGTACATATAGTTGTCGGTACCGAAGTAGTAGGTCTTACCGTCGATCTCTCTCCAGGAGCGCACGTAGAAACCGGGGCCGAAGCTGTAGCGGCTACCCTTTTCATCGACCACCCAGGCACCCGTATTCATGAGACCCGTCTCCTCGTCGAAGGGATAGGTCACACCGTTTACGGTGTAGTCGCCCTTGGCGGCCTTGTAATCGCTCTTGAAGTAGAAATAACCGTAAGCATTGGACTGCCAGCCGCGAGCCAGCTTGCCGTCCATGAGGTAGAAGGTATCGCCGTCCACGTTGATAACGCCGGTACCGGTAATGGTCTCGTCACAGTCTCTACAAACGATGGAGGTGATGTAGACCATGTAGTCGTGACCGTGAGCAGGCAGGGTGATACCCCAATCCACGACGGATGCGCAGACGTCGCACCAAGTTCTGCCGGTGTAGCCAGCCTCGGTACAAGTGGCCTCCTTATCCTCCATAGCATGGGGAGTATGAACGTGGGCGGTGCCCTTCTCGTTGCGGTAGGCAACATCCATGTTGGCGGAGTTGGTGTAGATTTCGGTATCGACCTGGAACTCCTCGTTGGAGAAAGTGTTCAGCGCGTCGGTGTCATAGCCGTCCACATACGTGATAACACCCTTGTCGACGTCAACCTTCAGGTCGTGGGGCCAGAGCTTGTAGGTCTTCCAGAAGGTCTCGGCGGTGTAGCCGGGGATCTTCATATCTGCGTCGAAGGATACGATGCGGATCGGCAGCTTGGCCAGGACAGCCTCACCGGTCTGATCGTTGACACCCGTACGGCTGATGGTAATGGTAGCGGAGTTGTTCTCTTCGTCGATGGTGTACTCAGCGGTAAAGCCCTCAGCCAGCACCATGTGATCCAGCTCCCAATGGTTAACACCGTTCAAATCGATTACGGTATTCACCTGCTGAATGGTCTCGATATCGGTAGCGACCATATCCATCCAGAACACCGAGCCGCCCAGCAGACGGTCCAGAGTCGCATCGGCAGGCACCACGTGAATGGTGGAGGCATCCACACCCGACTCGACCTTAACGAGACGGATCTTCACGGACTTGTTGCCCATCATGTCGCAGATCTCGAACTTCACGCGGTGGTATCCGTCGGCCACAGCCAAATCGGAAATCTTGATCTGACCGTTTTCATAGGTGCACTCGACCTCAACGCCGTCCACGTAAGCCTTAGCAGACTTGGGGTTGATCCCGGTGTAATTGTACAGGGGAGTCTTTTCGCCCGTAGCGGCCACGCGCTCGATGCACTCAGCCACGTTGGCGGTTATGTTCAAAATGTTGGAGGCGGTGGTCACGACCTCGCGCTTCTTCATCTCCAGAGCGGAGCCGCCTGCCTCGTTGAGGTAGATCTTATCGAACACGGGAGCCTCGCGGTCCACGACGGCGTCGGAATAGTCAATGGTAAAGCTATCCAGATAGTAGGTCATGGGGCCGTTGATGGAGCCGTTATTCATCCACAGGGAGTTATTGATGGCCTTGTGGAAGATGATGGCGATGAAGAAATCGCCTCGGGGGCCGGTGGGATTAGCGGGATCCACGTTCCACTGATCGCCCAGCAGGACCTTCTCCTGCCCGCTGAGATCCATGGTCAGGTAATGCCAGCCGGACTCGTCCACGTTGTAGTAGACGTTCTCGGAGGCCATCATGTTGACCTCGGCCAGGGTGTCGTAGGTACCGTCACCGTTGGTATCGTAACGGTAGAAGCCCTGCACCCAGCACTGAATGTTATCCTCGGGGACCCAGAGCCAGAAGCCGAGAGCACGGGCGTTCTCAATGACGATCTGCTCCGAAGGAATACCCAGGCGGACGTAGGCGTACTGCTCGGAATGGACGGCAGAGGAGGAAAGTCCGTTTGTCTCCAAACGCAGGGAGTAGTTACCGTCGTGCACCTGGCCGTCCTCGCGGGTTGCCAGGGACAGATCGTGGACGAAATCGCGGTGGGGCTCGTTGAGATTTCTCTGCACGATGGCGACCCACTTATCGAAGCCGTTCTCGAAGTCCTCCAGCACCACCGAATCCTTGCCCAGCTGGAGAAGGACGGAGGCCTTGACCTCGGTATTGAGCGCCAAAGTAGCGGTCACCGTACCCGAAATGTCGGCAGGAGCGGAGGCCTCATCCACGGCCACGAAGTTCAGACCGTCGAAATGACCCAGAGCGTCATTGGTGATATCGAAGATGATATCGTTTCCGCTGAGGGCGACCTCCTTGAGGCCGTTCTCAATGGTCGCCTTGATGGCGATACGGGCGCTCTTGCCGTAAGGAATGGTGATTACGGGCTGAACGAAAGCCAGCTCGGTGGGAACCGTGATCTCGAAGGTATGCTCACCGACGACATTCCCGCCGTAAAGCATCTGCGCCGTTACGGAGCCCAGGGTACCGTTGGATACGAACACACCGTTCTCGATGATGCCCATACTGTCATCGGTCAGAGCCCAGGTCACGTCGGCAGGGATCTCGGTCTTATTACCGACGGCATCGGTGCCAACAGCGTTGAGCTGAACCGAGGAACCGGGCGTATAGTAGTCATAATCGGTGCTCAGGGTCGCACGGGCAAACTCACCGTCAGCGGGAGCCGTAGAAATAACCAGAATGGAGTTGGTGGTGGGACGCTCGCCGCCGTCGGACAGAGAGCAGTTGATCTTGAGATCCTCACCGGGGCGCTGGGACATGAGCTCGGTGGAGCCGCCGCCGTCGCAGTTTGCCGCGACCACGCAACCCAGCTTAATCATGTAGTCAGCCATTTCGTACTCATTGAAGCCGGCCGAGTAGGGGGACTGACGGCCGTCGCTGACCACGATCATAAGGGTACCGTCGCCCTTGACGCCCACGAAGGTGCGGGACTCAAAGCCGGAGGTGTGGTTCTTGCTTCCCGCATACATGTTCTCACCAATACCGTCGCCGTTGGTATCCTTGACCAGGAAGGTAAAGTTCACAGGAATAACCTGCTCTTCCCAACCGGTGATGGGATCCTCGGTGGAGCGGATGGTGACACGGGGCATATCGTCGGGTCTGGGCTCGCCGTTCCGCTCGTTAGCGTTGATGACGATGCAGCAGCGAGCGCCGTAGGTCTTACCGCGGCTGTTGACGAACATCTCGCCGTCCAGGATCATATAGCCCAGAGGCTCTCCGACCAGGTGCGGGTTCGCGGCGTAGTATGCGTCGTTGTACCAGCTCAAAGAGCAGTTGGTGGCGGCTACGACGTTACCGTAGCCATTAGCCTCGGCATAAGCGGCGTGGGTAGACACCGACTGGATACCGTAGTTACCGGGAGTGGGAACCATCTCCTTGTAACCGGGGATGACCTTAGTATAGGGATTGTTCAGATCAATCTCCAGAACGTGGGTCACTTGACGAAGGGTGCCGACTTCGTTGTTCAGGATAATCTCGGATTCCTGAATACCGGGAGCCAGCTCCCAATCTCGCTTTGAGATCAGCTTATAGTAATCGTCATCGGTTGCTGTAACGTCGAAATCAATGACCGCTGCCAGCGCAGACAGAGGCATCATTCCGATCAACATGATTGCGGCAATTACAAAAGCCAAGATGCGGATGTTTTTTCTCATGCGATTCTCTCCTTTTCTTGTGTTTTATATACACAGCGCGAGGCTGTCTATATCGGTCATCAATGGGATCATTGCGGCAGGACCTGCTCCCAGAAAGGCGTATAGGGGTAGATACCCAGTCGGGTGCCGACATTCATATTGAAAAAGAAATAGCCTATGAAGAATACGATCATCACGATATTGACTACCTTGGTAATAAAGGGATCCACGCCCTTCCAACGTGCCGTTATACGGGGGATCAGGAGGGGGACGAATATCAGATAATAGTAGTTCATTCTCATGGCAATGGTGCTGATAGGGGCGAAAAGCTGGATAAAGAGAACCAGGATCATGAAATTGCGCATGCCCAGCGTGGTTTCATCCATCAGCTCCTTGGACGGTGCGATGAAGGCGTAGGCCAGGAACAGGATGAAGAGAATGATCATGGTATACGCGCCGGTCTCGGTGACCTGTTCATACTGATTTGCATATTCCTCACCCAGAACGGGCAGGATCAAGCGGTAAATGTTTTCGTTGAACAGATATATAAGCACACCGATCGGCACCAGCAAGGGAAGATGTATGCTACGGAACCGTGCATGATAGAGCGGATACATCAAAAGCAGGATAAAGGCTGACGTATGGAAGCTCATTGCCACCAAGGTCAGCACAAGGAAGCGGATAGGCTTCCTTTTTTTCACCGCATAGAACACGAACACGCCAAGAGAGACCGCGATGCCCTGGCGGATTCCCGAGAAGTTCATCTCGAACACCGGGATAATCATGAACAAGGCAATGGAAACCATGGAATTATCGGATTCCTCGTAGTAGAGCTTGGCCAGCGGAAATACCGTCAGAAAGGCGACTATAGCCAGCAGGACCTGGAAATCCAGAGAGCAGACGTGCACGAGCTTATTCAGAATATAGAAAAGCTTCTCGTCTCTCTCGGGGCTGAACAAGCTTCCCCAGTTTGTCCAGGCCATATTGTCAAATATTTTCTGATACACCTGCGTGTCATATCCAACCGATATTCCACGCAACGCGATCAGCAAAAAGTATATGGCAAAAAAAAGCAGAATCGGATAATTCTTCTTTTTTTGGATCAGTTGTCTGGCTTGGCTCTCGAACTGTACGACAGAGAACAAGAACGGAGCCGCAACCAAAATGATATATGGTATCATAAAATTAAACTATGACCATAGCTTCGCAGAGCGAAGGTTCCTTTCCTACGAAATTGTGGTCGATTCAATGATGAATGGCACGAAACGAAAAGCCTTAAAAGCGGATCGCATGGTAGATCTTCTTTAAGAAGCTCCGTACATAGCCCCAGAGAAGCTGTAGCTTCATGATACACACGTCCTTGGCATCCAGAACGCCCTCCTGCTTCCCGATCCGGATACAGGTATATACGGCGTCCTTACAGGCTTGCTTGGCGTGATGGCCTGCATACAGGCGAAGGAAATTGGTCTTTTCGCGGCTCATGGAGGCAAACACAGGAGCAATTATCTCAGATGCTGCATTGGAATCGTGCAACAAAAGATCTCTCCGTGTTTTGGAGGTTTGATTGGCGTGCAAGCGATACCGCACGAGCCGATCGTCGGTATGGGCGACCATTCGGAAATCCGATGAGAAGATCCGGTACAGCATCAAAGCGTCCTGGTTGTAGCGCAACCCCTCATGGAAGGGCTCACACTCCTCAAAGACCGTACGGGGAATGAGCATACAGCACATATTCATCATATGGTTGCGGAGCAGATACAAAAGCACCTCCCGCCCCGTGTACACCCGTCCGTGTTCCAGGCTTTCTACCTCCTCGCGGATCACTTCCGAACGGCTGTTGATATGGGAGGAACCACAGAAGGCGATCACGCGATCTCTGTCGGGGAGCTCGTTCAGATAGCGAACCGATGTTGCCACCTTGTCCGGCAGATACAAGTCGTCGTGAGACAGCCAGGAAAAATAGTCTCCCGTCATGTTGCGGATTCCCCAATTCAGTGCCGAGGAAACGCCTCCGTTCTCTTTTTCAAAGTATCGGATGCGGCTTCCGTAGGAAAGGGCAACTTCACGCGTGGCGTTATCGTCCCGCGAGCCGTCGTTGACTACGATCACCTCAATATTCGGGTAGGTCTGGGCCAGCGCACTATCGATAGCCTCACGCATAAAATTTGCGCCGTTGTATACCGGTATGACAACCGAGACCTTGGGTTGAAAATCCGTTTGGTATTGATTGGACATATTTCTCTCCTATGGGGATCTCTGATCATTCCGCAGATCATGAACGATCCGTCGTTTGGGTGCCGAGAATATTCAGCGATTCTCTTCTGTCAGCGAGATCAGCTCGGTCTCCCTTTTTTGTACCACCAGGGTATGATCGGGAATATTCCCCTTCACCACACAGCCTGCGCCGATAACGCAGTTTTTTCCAATGGTCGTACCCCGCAGGATCACCACGTTTGCACCGATCCAGGAATTCGCTCCAATCACCACGGGCGAGTTCTTGTACTTCCCCGCCTTCAGGCCTCCTTCGGCACGAAAATCGTGATCGTGATCGTAGATCAGCACGTTGGGGCCGAATTCGACACCCTTCTGGATATGAATACTGTGACGGCAGACCAGAATGCACTGACAGCCAAAGCTACAGCCGTCGTCAATCCGAAGCGTTCCGCCGGCCAAGGCGGAAAAGCGGCAGCCGGAATGGGCTCTAACCTTACGGCCCAGCTTTATGTCGGCCCCCTTTCCCATAGAGATCACCACATTGGGGGAAAAGCGCTCGATGGGATGGTAATGGAATCGTCTGAAATAAAAGAGCTTCAGAAGCGCAAAGCGGAAAAACGAGTACAAGACCGAAATAATATTGGCAAACGCGTGTCTCATAAGCACCTCAGCGATTGTTTACACGTTTTTCTCGGGAAGCTCGAACACCTTGCCCAACTCCGTGTCGAAGGAATCGGGAACGAAATACATATATCCGCTCCAGGGGAAGTAGGTGATCTCGCCGAAATATATCTTTCCTTCGATGGAATAAAGATCGATACGAGCCGCAGGGAAATCGGCAGACAGGATGCGGGCGATACGCATCATCTCGTCGAAGGTGTCGGGCTTTTCGTAGTTGGCCGCATTGGAGGAATCTCCGATCACCACGTTCTGCTTAACCCAGTTGGTATCGTACACCACGTGGCAATAATCGGGGGTATAGCGTCCGTCCACACAGATAATGTAGGCGGGCTCACCGTTAAAGCAGAGGATTTTATAATCGCGGAGAGCCCCATTGACATTCTTCGGGTCCCGAAGCAGTTTTTCTGCGATCACAACCGGCTTCTCATCGGTCTCATATACCCACTCGCGCCCCGCAGACGCACCGCTCTCCATATAAAACACCTTGAATTGTGCGCGGATATCCTCGATATTCAGATCATGTTTATTCTCCACCAGCAAATTCGTGCTACTGCCGTTGCTCAGCTTAAGAACGAACTCATCCGGGAGACCGTCAAAGGATATTTCCTCAGCGGAATCGAACTTGGCGTACAGCTCGTTGAGAAGATGTCCGAGCCCCTTCGATTCCACGTATTCTCTGACCAAGTACTTATCTGCGCATTTCTGCATTACGGGGTCACGGTAATTGAGCTTGTACCACTGGATCTTTTCGGTATACCGCACGGGTTGCTTCAAGTGAAGCTTCCTGCCCATTTTTATGCGGTACTGAAGTTTAAGCATGGGCTTGGAGGGCACAAAACGGAGGGCTGACAGGATTTTAAAACGAAATGCTTTATTCTTGAATATTTTTTTGTAAAAGTCCATAACCATGTCCTTTGTAATTGATTGTTATGAGAGGGTCAAAAAGGGCACACACGTCGGTATGCCTGGTCCGATCTTCAGCGAGGATCGGCGGTCAACTCCGCCACTGTATCCAGATAGCGTTTCACCACGATGGCACGGTCAAATTCCCGCTCCATCTTGCGGCGTCCGGCCAATCCCATTGCACGTTTTTCCTCGTAGGAAAGCTCCATGAATGTCTCCACGGCCTCGATCAATTCCTCGCTGTTCTGTTCCTGCACAATGTAGCCATTCACACCGTGATCGATGGTCTCGCGGCAACCGGTGCGGTCAGTGGATATGATCGCTCTGCCCGTAGCGGCACCTTCCAGAAGAACGTTAGACATCCCTTCCGGATAATACGTAGGATGGATCACGCAATGCACGTCCTTCAAAAGCAACCGGGTGTCCTTCAGCAGACCGTGGTATCGAATCACGCCTTCTTGATGCAATCTCTCAATCAGATCACGGTATTCCTCGTCACAGGACCCGCAAACGTGGAATCCGGTATGGGGATAGCGGCTCTTCACCGCTTTAGCGGCATCTATGAACTGATCGATGCCCTTATCCTTGCGGATACGGGATACAAAGGCAAAATCGATCGTATCACCCGCCGGGTAGTCCAAGAGAGCGAATTTTTCCAGATTCACCCCCGACCCCGGGAGCAGGTCGTGTTTTCCCATCGCCAGCTTATGCTTCTCAAAAAATGCACGATCTCCGCAATTCTGGAAAAAGACCTTGGAAATACGCCGAAAGCCACGGCGGTACAACGCCAAAGTAATCTTTTGCATGAAGCCCTTATTGCCCAAGGCCGTTCCCAAGCCCGTAATATTGGCCACGTAGGGCACCTTGTATGCGGCAGCGGCCATGCCGCCGTATATATTGGGCTTGATGGTGTAGGTCAGCACCACGTCAGGGTGATGGTCGCGGATCAGCTTCTTATAATGCCGGATCAGCTTCAGATCCCGAAAAGGATTTGTACCGTTACTTTCCATGGGGGCCAACAGGACTGTCGCCCCGACCGCTTCGATCTCGGATACACGGTCTCCCTCCGGTGTGGATACCAAAACGCGATAACCTGCATGGATCAAGGCTCTTACAACCTCTAATCTGTAGTAAAGAATCACGACATCCTTATTAACCAAGATCAAAACGGTCTTTTCGGATGCAGTCTTCATAGTCGTTTTCTCCTTCACTTGTCACGAATTATGCCGGATACCGCCACACAGCGTGCGCATGGTATCCGACGAGACCTCTTGCGATCGGCGGCCGATCATGCCCCATCAAAGGGTACTCATTTAGTCAGAAATTCCTCACGCTCGGCCGAATGTGCTTCGGCATGGGGTTCAGTGGCTTCTGCAGACTCAGTCCGCTTCCGTTCCAACTCACCCGTACCGCCCTCGACAACGCCTTCAGATCGAAGCACGCTCTTAAAGGTTCCGAAAAAGCACTTACAATCAAAGCCAAAGCCGAGGCGTTTGACATATTCGCCATCCAGCCGAGCCTTGACTTCAATAGGCAACTCGTCTCGGCCATTGATTTGCGCCCACCCCGTCAAGCCGGGCTTCACGTCGTTAGCGCCATACTTGTCCCGTTCCTCGATCAGATCATACTGATTCCAAAGAGCCGGACGAGGCCCGATAAAGCTCATGGTTCCGACAAGGATACAGAAAAGCTGCGGAAGCTCATCGATGGAGGATTTTCGCATAAAACGCTGCCATTTACTGAGAATGGACTCAGCGTTCTGCAATTGATGCGTAGGTGTATCCTTTGGGGCTGACACCGGCATACTGCGGAATTTCAAAATGGTAAAATGCTCTTTATGTAAGCCGACACGCTTCTGCTTAAACAGAACGGGCCCGGGCGAATCGATTTTGATAATGATGGATACGATCAACAGCAGAGGAAGTAGCAGCACCAACAAAAAGAACGACAGAAATACATCAAAGAAACGCTTGAAAAAACAGGAATACATAACAAAAAACTCCAAAATTAAACAGTTTCCGTCGGAAACAATTATGCATATGGGTATTACGATTCATTATAGCACATCCTTGCATTTTTGTCAAGACTGAAACACTCTAATATCGAAAAATTACTTCTCTTTCTTTGTTTCTTTCGTTATAAGTCGATATACAACTTTCGTCAAATTTCGTCATTTTGACATTGAGAATAACCTTACCGCTACGGCTTTTGCAAAAAAGAACTCCGCATCGAAGACCGAAGAGAAGAATAGAGAACCTTTGAGAGAAAAGCAAAGCCCCCCCCTTATTCCGGTATACCAAGCATTAATCCTTTCCGAGAAATAAACGAGATAGGATAATACAATCCTTCAGAGTAGAAAAAACGGCTCTCAACCCGTTTGAATAATGTGCCTATTCTTATTAGGAAAAGAATAAGAGCTTATGCAATTGATTGAAGTGGTGCACCTTCAGGGATTCGAACCCTGCGATTTATCGCGTACCCACATGATTAAGAGTCAGTTGCTCTACACCTTAAATTTTAAAACAAAAAAGCCATTCAAGTAATGGTGCACCTTCAGGGATTCGAACCCGGGACCCACTGATTAAGAGTCAGTTGGTAGACCATCATGATCTAAAGGTGCTGGCTCCCCCTGTTGGACTTGAACCAACGACTCCCTGTAATAACCCAACTGACTCCACGTTGCTTCCGACAACTGCGCAAGTTTACCAACTCTGCGGGCTCCAAGGGACAAGCGTTGCGGTCAGCCGCCCTTCGGGCTGCTAACTATTAAGTATAGGAAGCCGTTGTTCGAATTCAATAGAGAAAAGCAAAACAGAAAAGGCCACGCGGTGCGTGACCTTTTCTGTTTTGGCTCCCCCTGTTGGACTTGAACCAACGACTCCCTGATTAACAGTCAGGTGCTCTACCGACTGAGCTAAGGAGGAATACAGGTCCTCGATCGGCGGTTTTGCCGATGAGGTATAAAGACCAATACAGCTAACGTGGAAACACGGTTAGCTGTATCGGATGGTGTTGGCATTGAGCTATCTTCCCGGCTCGTCTCCAAGCAAGTATTGTCGCCTCAGCAGAGCTTAACTTCTGTGTTCGGAATGGGAACAGGTGGACCCTCTGCGGTAGAAATACCAACTGCCCCGTTATTCGCGGGGCTTAATGTATCCGCAATGAGCTATCTTCCCGGCTCGTCTCCAAGCAAGTATTGTCGCCTCAGCAGAGCTTAACTTCTGTGTTCGGAATGGGAACAGGTGGACCCTCTGCGCTAAAATCACGGATTCATGGTGCACCTTCAGGGATTCGAACCCGGGACCCACT
>JAGBAS010000009.1 GCA_017938885.1 Clostridia bacterium | reverse complement strand
GTGCTGCCCAGATGGACGGCGCTATCCTGGTTATCGCTGCTTCCGACGGCCCCATGGCTCAGACCCGCGAGCACCTGCTGCTGGCCCGTCAGGTTAACGTTCCTTCCATCCTGGTCTTCCTGAACAAGTGCGACCTGGTTGACGACGAGGAACTGCTGGAGCTGGTGGAGATGGAAGTCCGCGAGCTGCTGGATACCTATGAGTTCCCCGGCGACGATACCCCCATCATCAAGGGCAGCGCCGTTGAGGCCCTGACCAGCGATTCCACCGATCCCAACGCTCCCGAGTATGCTTGCATCAAGGAGCTGATGGACGCTGTTGACAGCTGGATCCCCACTCCCGATCGTCTGGCTGACAAGCCCTTCCTGATGCCCGTCGAGGACGTCTTCACCATCTCCGGCCGTGGTACCGTTGCTACCGGTCGTGTTGAGCGTGGCCAGCTGAAGCTGAACGAGAAGGTCGAGATCGTCGGTCTGGTTGACGAGAAGGAGACCACCGTCGTTACCGGTGTCGAGATGTTCCACAAGCTGCTGCCTCAGGCTGAGGCCGGTGACAACATCGGTGCTCTGCTCCGTGGTATCGCTAAGGACGGCATCCGCCGCGGCCAGGTTCTGGCTAAGCCCGGCTCCGTCAACCCCCACACCAACTTCAAGGGCAACGTGTACGTTCTGTCCGAGAAGGAGGGTGGTCGTCAGAAGCCCTTCTTCGCCGGCTACCGTCCTCAGTTCTACTTCAGAACCACCGACGTTACCGGTGTCATCGAGCTCCCTGAGGGTGTCGAGATGTGCCGCCCCGGCGACAACGTTGAGATGACCGTCGAGCTCATCAGCCCCATCGCTTGCGAGAAGGGTCTGCGCTTCGCTATCCGTGAGGGTGGCCGTACCGTCGGTTCCGGCGTGGTTTCCGAGATCATCAAGTAATTGATTCTCTGAATCTTTTGGGGCGTAAGCCTCTGTTGATACCCCCGCGCCCCGGCGCGGGGGTATTGTTTGCCTAAAGGGATCATAAGGATCCTTTGCCCATACCTCCCTACCGAAAGGGGAAATCCATATGACACGATCCAAGAGAGGACAGTCCCTGTCCGTCACCAAACGGCTTGTCCTGACGGCCATTTTCGCCGCCTTGGCCTATGCCGCCATGTTCGTTTTCCGCTTCAACGTCCAGTTCCTGACCTTCGATCTGAAGGACGCCGTCATAACGCTGTCGGGACTGCTGCTGGGTCCCTGGGCGGCTGCCACCGTATCCCTCCTCGTCGCAACGCTGGAATTCATTACCGTCAGCGACACAGGCTGGTACGGCTTTGTTATGAATTTTGCATCCTCCGCAGCGTTCTCTGTGACCTGCGCCGCGGTGTACCGATACAAAAGAAAGCTTTCGGGCGCAATCGTAGGACTGGTTTCCGCCATGATCGTCATGGTCTCGGTCATGATGCTCCTGAATCTGTTCGTCACGCCCCTCTACCAGGGGGTGTCCCGCAGCGATATTGCGGCACTCCTGCCTGTTTTGTTCCTGCCCTTTAACGCCGTGAAGGGCCTGGCTAACGCCTCCCTGGTGTTGGTGCTCTATAAGCCCGTCCATCGCGCGCTCCAGGCGGCGCGCCTTTTGCCCCGTACAGCCCCCGCCGCTTCTTCCTTGGCCGATCCCGCTGAGAAAAAGAGACAGATGATCCGCAACGTCGCCGTCGCCGCCGTGGGACTTGTCCTCTTGGCCGCCGCCATCGTAGCGGTCTTCCTGCTGCTGGACGGTCGCTTCGAACTCTTCAAAGAAAGGTGATCCCCCTCCCATGAAAGAAGCTATAGCCAATTTCTTCCTGGAGACCGTGGGCGAGGAGCTCTGCGTCCTCTTCTGCTCCATGCTCCCCATCATCGAGCTCCGCGGAGCCATTCCCCTGGGTGCAGGCTTCGGCCTCCCCTGGTGGCAGACCTATATCATCGCTGTCATTGGCAATATGCTCCCCGTGCCCATCATCCTGCTCTTCGTCAAGTCGGTGCTGAATTGGATGGCCAAATGCAAGGTGAGGTTCTTCAATAAGGTTGCCAACAAAATGTTCGAGAAAGCCGAGAAGAACCGCGCCAAGATCGAAAAGTACGCCTTTTGGGGGCTGACCCTGTTCGTCGCCATTCCCCTGCCCGCTACAGGCGCGTGGACGGGAACCCTGGTGGCCGCCCTGTTCGATATGAAATTCTGGAAATCCATGCTCTCCGCTTTGATCGGTGTTCTGATCGCAGGCGTGGTCATGACCCTTATCTCCTACGGTGTCGTCGCCGCCTTTGGCGCGCTGTTCTGACAAGGACTCCTTTGCTCTTTGCGATATCCCCTCAAAAATATACGAAAGAGGTTGATTGTGATGAACACAAAGCGTATCCTGTCCCTGCTCCTCGCCTGCTGTATGGCGGTAAGCCTTCTTTTGACA
This sequence comes from Clostridia bacterium, assembly GCA_017938885.1. Taxonomy (GTDB): domain Bacteria; phylum Bacillota; class Clostridia; order Oscillospirales; family CAG-272; genus CAMEON01. The sequence goes on along the minus strand of JAGBAS010000009.1, from coordinate 3,760 downwards.
GCGGTCTCCTGCGGCGAGGAGGTCGATGACCCTGCCGATTCGGGGAACGCCGGAGAGTCGGCCGGAAGCACCGAAGCCGCTACCGAGGCTCCCTACGACCGCTTGGACAAAGAGAAGTACGACCGCGAATTTTCCATCCTCATCCGCGACGACTGCGTGGACGACTTCGTGGTGGAGGACATGAAGGGCGACGTCCTGGGCGACTCCCTCTACGAGCGTAACACTGTGGTCGCAGACGACTTTGGCGTGGAGCTCGTCTTCAACGATCAGGGCAATTCCTATAGCTCTGTCAACGAGGCGGCCAAGCAACAGGTCAACGGCGGTCTGGATGACTACGACGTCTTCATCGGCCATAAGTATTCCTATACCGATCTGGCTATGAACAACTACCTCTACGACCTGGGGAAGATCGCCTCCGTGGATCTGTCGGGAGCCTGGTGGGATCAGGGCTGCTATGAGAATCTGACCGTCGGCGGCCATACATACGTGATGACGGGTGATATTCTTCCCGATTCTTCCATGCGCATCTCTTCCTGCATGGTCTTCAACAAGGATCTGATGACCGAGCTGGGTAAGTCGGTGGATGTCCTCAACGATACTGCCCGCAATGGCGGATTCACCCTGGACGTGCTGAACACCTACTGCAAGGACGTCACCCTGGATCTCAACGGCGACAGCAAGTTCAACTACACGGATGACCGCTACTGCCTCACGGGCTGGAAGATGGCCGCTCCCTATGCCATGTTCTACGGCGCGGGCGGTATGTTCGTCACCATTGAGGACGGCACTCCCGAGGTTACCTATACCGACGAGAAGGTCACGGGCATCTACGAGAAGCTCTACAGCCTGATCGTGGACGGAAACGCCTATCACGTCACTAATGAGACCCTCTACGATACCATGTTCGACGTCTTTACCGAGGGCCGCGCCCTGTTCTCCACCATGACCCTCCGCCTCATCTCCCAATACCTCTCCGAGATGGAGGACGCCTACGGCATCCTGCCCGAGCCCAAGTTTGACACCTACCAGGAGGAGTACCTTTCCTTCGTCAACGGCTCCACCTCCCTGGTCATGATCGCTAAGACTGAGGAGGATCCCGAGTTCGTGGGCACCATCATGGAGGCTATGGCCACCTACAACTACAGCCACGTGACCCCCAATATGTTCCAGGTGGTTACCAAGCTCCAGGCTGCTCAGGACCCTGCCTCCGCCGAGATGGTGGATCTCATCATCCGCAACCGCGTCTTTGACCTGGGCTACTTCGCCGATCTCGGTGTTACCAACCTGGTGCGGGACAGCCTGGTCGCAGGCCGCGCTGAGATCGCCTCCGGCCTCCAGTCGGGGCGTAAGTCCGCCGAGCGTACCCTGTCCAAACTGCTGGCCAATATGGAAAAATTCGACTGATAAATTTTCTCAAAACCACCGATACTTTTCCCGTACCCCTTGACATCTCCGTTGTTTTTCTGTATAATAGTAAGAGCGGGATCTGTTATTCCCGAAGCAACCCCGAGCGAATTACTGATTTCATTGTTTGGAGGAAAAAATGAAGTACTTTACTATGAAGAGAAGCCTGTCTCTCCTGATGGCGCTGGTCATGGTTCTGGGAACCCTGTTCCTGGCTGTTTCTTGCGGCAACACCGAAGAGAACAACCCCGGCGAGGGTGATACGTCTGCTACGGCGGGCGAGACCGAGCCCGAGACCCAGCTGGCCTACGACACCGTCGAGAAGCAGAAATTCGACCGTGAGTTCAACATTATGTCCCGTGACGATATCATTGAGGACTTTGAGGTGGAGGATCTGACGGGCGACCTGTTGGACGACCTGCTCTACGAGAGAAATACCCAGATCGCAACCGATTTTGAAATCGAATTCTCCTACTACCAGCTCCCCTACGACCAGGTCAACAGCACGCTGAATACCCAGTCTACCAGCGGTGCTGACGACTACGACTTCTACATCGGTCACAAGTACTCCTTCGGTACCTGTGCCCAGAATAACTACTGCTACAACCTGGGCGAGATCACCGAGATCGACCTGACCCAGCCCTGGTGGGATCAGTCCTGCTACGAAAACATGACCGTAAACGGCCGTACCTATGTCATGACGGGCGATATCTTCCCCTCCTCCATGCTGTTCTCCTCCTGCTTGATCTTCAACCGCAAGATGGTGAAGGAGCTGGGTAAGTCGGATGCAGAGCTCTTTGCGCTGGCCCGCAACGGCGGCTGGACCATGGACGCCATGTACGACTACTGCAAGGACGTGACCTTCGACCTCAACGGCGACGGTAAGCTGGCCTACACCGACGACCGCTACTGTCTTACCTCCTGGATGATGGACGTTCCCTTCAGTATGTACTACGCCTGCAACGAGAACTTCGTCACCATTGTGGAAGACACCCCCGAGCTGACCTACGACACCGAGAAGGTCATCGGTATCTATGATAAGATCTACAAGATCATCGTGGAGCAGAACGCTTACTTTGTCACCGATATCAATGTCTACGCTACCACTTACGACGTCTTTACCGCCGGACGCGCCATGTTCTGCGATATGTCTCTGAACAAGATCTCCACCTTCCTGTCCGAGATGACCGATCCCTACGGCATCCTGCCTATGCCCAAGTACGACGAGGCTCAGTCTGAGTACCTCTCCTTCGTCAACGGCGCAACCGCACTGGTCATGGTCGCCAAGACCGAGAAGGATCCCGAGTTCGTGGGCACCATCCTCGAGGCTATGGCCACCTGCAACTACGATCGCGTGACCCCCAAGCTCTTCCAGGTCATCACCAAGCTCCAGGCCGCCCAGGATCCGGATTCCTCCGCAATGGTGGACTACATCGTCCGTAACCGTATCTTTGACCTTGCCTATTTCGCTGATTTCCCCATCAGCAACGTGGTTCTGGAGAACCTGAAGACCGGTCAGGAGAGCATCGCTTCGAAGATGACCTCTTCGGGCAAGAGCTCCAAGTCCATGCTGACTCGTATGCTCAAGATGTTCGAGCGGCACGAGTAATTTGGTTCATACACATCAACCCGCATCAAATGCTTATCAAGAGTGACGGAGGGACAGGCCCTGTGAAGTCACGACAACCTGCCCCGCGAGGTAAGGTGCCAAAACCTGATTGATGAGAGAAAGACAAAGAAAGCCCCTCTGTCTGTCTCGGCAGGGGGGCTTTTCCGATAAAAAGCTGACGGATCCCGGGGCTTTCCCGATTCCGTCCTCCACTTACTGAAAGGATATACGCATATGATTAACGACAACCGCTCCGTTCTGTTCACCAGCGAATCTGTAACCGAGGGTCACCCCGACAAGATCTCGGACAAGATCTCCGACGCCATCCTCGACGAGCTGCTCCGCCAGGATCCCATGTCCCGCGTCGCCTGCGAGACCTTCTGCACCACGGGTCTGGTCGCCATCATGGGTGAGATCACCACCAAGGCCTACGTGGACTTCCAGAAGATCGTCCGCGACACCGTCCGTGAGATCGGTTATACCCGCGCCAAATTCGGTTTTGACTGCGATTCCTGCGCCGTCATCTCCTCCATCCACGAGCAGTCCCCCGACATCGCCATGGGCGTAGACAAGTCCTTCGAGGCCAAGAACGGCGAGTCAGACGGTCTGGACACCGGTGCGGGCGACCAGGGCCTCATGTTCGGCTACGCCTGCAACGAGACCCCCGAGCTCATGCCCCTGCCCATCTCCCTGTCCCATGCCCTGGCCAAGAGACTGACTGAAGTCCGCAAGAGCGGCGAGCTGGAC
>JAGBAS010000061.1 GCA_017938885.1 Clostridia bacterium | reverse complement strand
CTGCCTACGGCGGCTCAGATACATACCTATTTATCTTTGATGGGAAGAACCTTATGGTATGGGTATTCGATTCAAAGAAATTCATAGGGGAAAGGCAGTATAATGAACACTTTTGAACGGTATATGCGAAAAGAGCATAGTGGTAAAGCCAACGCTGTAAAAAGCATGGTCATTGAAGCAAGGTTCCATTGTAAGGGGGCTGAAGTCCGACGAATGGTAAACGAGCTTAGATGTAAAGGCGTTCCTATTTGCTCAAGCAATCAAGGCTATTACTACGCAACAAGCAACGAAGAAATCCAAGAGACCATTCTATCCGTATACATATTGTCGATTACCTCATCGCCGTGGTGGTATGAGGATGTGTTCAACCTATACCGATCGTGGTGAAGAGATGCTCTCTTCGGGTGGGGGGGGATTCTAATGTGCCACATTTTGCGGTGTTTGTCATTGCAAAAACATAGGGAGAAAAGCATTTTCGAGGCTTTTTGTCTTGCCTTTACGAAATCCCCCACCTCCCTTGACAAAACACTTATCCTATGGTACAATACTCTTGTACCAATATATGGTTCGTGGGGGAGTGGCAGTAAGAGGTAATTCCGAATTGCGGGTGCAGACTGATTTGCCGCCCACGTGCCCCGACCCTATACCGATTTCTAAAGGAGGCGAATATGAGATCTGTTCAAGTGTATGAAAGTGAACATTCGTTTCGTCTGTTGGATGCAAAGCAGAAAATTACCTGTATTTGGTATTTTCGTAATCGAACGGATACAGATCATCATCAGCATTCCTGCTATGAATTACACGTATGCACGAAAGGATGTACACGGTTTATTCTGGATTTTCATGAAACCATTGATTTGAATGAAGGGGAATGGATCCTGCTTGGCAAGGGTGTGTTCCATGAGGAAAAAATCGTCTCTCCCTGTGGCGGATATTGTCTGAATATGGAAATCACTGCCCCGAACTCAAGCTCACCTTTTCATAAAATTTCTACTCTGCATCACTACAAGGGGAATGATGACCCGATCATGGGTGACCTATTGCGCCAGGTCATGCTTGAGGCGGAATGTCAAAAGCAAGGATACGAGGAGTATTGTACAAGCTTACTGACCCAGCTGATGATCCATATCGCACGATCGTGTAGTAATCTTCCGTCCCGAATGAGGAAACAGGAGACACGCCGAATCGATAATCTCTTTGTTATGGATGATTTCTTTAATCAGATATTTCATTACGCCGATCCTGGCAATCTGACAATCGAGGCATTATCTGAAAAATTACATATGACTCCGCGCCATCTGAATCGATTGTTGACGGAGTACTATGGAATGAGCTTTTCGGAAAAATTGCAGGCGGAAAAAATGAGATTTGGCAAATATTTGCTGGAGACTACGGATCGTTCGATCGGTGAGATCAGTGAAATTTGTGGCGTGACACCGACATATTTCATTCGGTGCTTCAAAAAAAAATATGCAATAACACCGGCACAATACAGAAAATCGTACAAAGCGGACACGGATTGAGATTCGTGTCCGCTTTGTTTCTTGATGAAAAAATGTATATGTGGTAAAATTATAAAAAACCTTGGAGGTAACATATATGCATGATGGATATAAATCACAGGACAAATTCCAAACGGTTCTGGAACAGTTTTCCCGCCCAAAAAGCAAATTTGCTCCCTTCGTATTCTGGTTTTACGATCAGGACCTGACCACGGTGGGGATCAAGCCCCAGGAGATGGCGCGGGAGCTTGCGAAGAAGGGCTTTAACCCGGGCTATGCCCATGCTCGTCCCAACTACGCATGGGTAGACGGACACAGGGACAGTGAGCATATCCAAGTGCTGCCTCACGAGCAGTGGCTCTCGGAGTTATGGTTTGACGTCATGGAGCAGCAGGTGCGGCAGGCAGAGGTAGACGGCTCCCACGTGAGCTTTACGGACGAATTCGGATGGCCGTCATTGCAAGCCGACGGTCAGCTTGTACGGAACGATCCGACCCTGCAATCCAAGAATCTGCGATTCGAATACGTGGATCTTGAGCCGGGGGAGACGGTGGAGCTTGAGGGACACTTTTTCTCTGTCTCCGCGAAGAAGGTCGGTACTGAGCAAACCTCTTTCATCACCTATGACAACACCGAAAATTGGAAGCGGATCGGATCGTCCTTCGATCAATGTCCTCCCGACCAGAATAACGCCGAGCCCATCAATATGGCCTCCCATTGGAGCGATACTCCCCATGCGTATTGCGAGTATCACGTCCATATCCCGGAGGACGGCGTATACCGCTTGTACGCCACCTGGGGGCAAACGGGGAATAATACCGAGAAGGCCGCCTACGTGGCGGGAGAGCAGACCTTTGCCGTCAATCAGAAGGAGAACGTGTTCTGCTGGAATCACCTGGGAGAGGTCGGGCTTTCGCGCGGTATGCAGATCATCCGCTTGCAGAATATGGAAGCCGGGCGGTTGTCTGCGGATGCGGTCAAGCTGATCTCCGAGGATGGACGGGAGATCATCGTGGACGATCTGCAGACCACGGATCGGATCATTGCCTATCTGGACGCGGACAGCCTGACCGTTCGGGATGAAAAAGCCTTCCGGGCAACCGAGCCCTGCCGCGTATACCTGTTCGATCTGCAGGCATATCGGGGATACGATGGCGGTAACGTGGATTATCTGTCAAGGCGTGTGGTCGATCTGTTCATGGAGATTGCATGGAAGCCATATTTTGAAAAGTTCTCGTCCCTAATGGGGTCGAACCTTCCCATGAACGGTATTTTCAGCGATCACGAGGGTGACTATGGCTACAAGTTGGCCTGGTCCGATGATCTGCGCGATCTCTTCCAAGAGAAGTACGGCGAGGATATCCGCCGCATTCTCCCCCTGCTGATCGATCGGGATATGCAGGGAAAGGACGTGGTCTGGCGTTACCGCTGGTTCGATACGGTGTCGGACATTTATTCCGAGCTGTTTCATAAATTGTCGGATGAAGCCGCCAAGCACGGCGTGTATTTTACCATGCACACCTGGGAGGAAAGCCTGCAGCTCCAGGCCTCCTGTGTGGGAGACGTTTACAAGCTGAATAGAGGGATCTCTCTCCCGGGAACCGACGCGCTGTGCCGCGTGGCCTATAATCCCCAGAATTTCAAGGATCATTATTCCATCGCGGAATTTGAAGGCGTTCGGTTCATGAACGAGGTCATGGCTCTGAACGGGCCTGACCGCTACACCCCCGAGGAGCTGAAGAAGCAGGGGAACTGCCTGGCGGCATACGGTGTGAGCCACGTTGTGAATCATGCCGTCAAAATGACGCGGGAGTATGCGCAAAGCAGTGTGCCCCCGGACTTCTATCATATTGATCCCTGCTGGCAGGCTATGGGACAGTATACCGACTTCATCCGCCGCATTTCCTACGTGAACTCTCTTGGCCGTGCCCATGCCGAGGTTCTTGTTTTGAATCCCATGGACAGCATGTACGCCCTGGCGGAAAACGACGTGTTCGATATGAATTTTGAAATGCTGGCCGAAAAGGGCGGTATCCCCAAGATCAACGCGTCCTTTGGCGGTGAGGCGGGGGAGATCAATCGCCAGTACGGTGAGCTGATCCGCATACTGACCAGACAGCGGGTGGAGCATCTGACGGCGGACAAGGAATATATGCGACGCATGGAGGTATGCGGGGAGCGCTTGTTCTATAAGGATTATGCCTTCCGCACCGTCGTGGTTCCGCGCATGACCATGATCGACCTGGCAACCGCTGAGAAATTGACCCGATTCGCCCAAAATGGCGGCGAGATCTACTGGATCGGAAATCCTCCCACGGCGACCCTGCAGAACGGACGGAACGATCCCGCCCTGGCCTCTTGCATGGATCTGTTGGCGCAATGCGGCAACGTTCATTTCCTGAAGGCCCCCGCAGAGCTGGATCTGCGCTACAGCGTGCAGGTTCTGGACGGAGCCGACGATCTTCTGTGCCATTGGCGCGTCATCGACGGACGGCATTTCCTGTTCCTCGGCCATAATGATCACAAGCCGACCAGAGCGACGGTGTACCTGCCCGGTGTTACGGGAAGAGCCATGCTGCTGGATCCCGCAACGGGAGAGCGGGCGATCCCCGAGGCAAGAGAAGAAAAAGACGGGCTGTATGTTTGCCTGGAGTTCGCCCCCTACGGCGCGTGGTATCTGGTGATCACACCCGGGCAGGAAGCCGAAGCGGCGCGGGAGATGACTCTTGTGCGCAGGATCCCCTTGGAAGCCTTTACGGCGGAAATTGCGCGCGGTAACACCGAAAAGCTTGTGACCCATAAGATCAATCCCATTCGGACGTCCAAAATGAGGCTGATCCTGCGTAAGGGCTGCTTTGACGATCCGACCCATCCCGACGTGGCCGAGATCCTTTTGTGCCGAGACGGAGAGGTCGTTCTGCAACGCGACATTCAGCAGGAATTCACGGTCGTGTTTGATGAGGTCAAGGCGATCGAGCTGGAATTCTCCGAGCAGGAAATCGACGAGATCCGCATTGTATCCGAGAAGGGCCTGACCTCCTACCGTATGGAGGCATGGGAGCGGGCGTGGTGGCATACCATTGCCGAGCTGGATACCTATTCCCAAAGCGAACTGATCAATCCTGTCGCATATCCCGAGGGGACGTACGACGTATCCCTGACGGATTGGAGCGAATGGGAGATGCTCTCTGGGCTGTTCGCCGGTGTTGTGCAGTACCGTACGGCCGTCACCTTGACAGAGGCAGACCTGGATCATCACGTAAAGCTCAACCTGACGCTTGGAAGCGGTTCGGTGGGTGTGACGGTTAATGGGCAGGACCTGGGATGCAAGCTGTTCGCGCCCTTCACCTTCGATATGAGACAGTACCTCCATGCGGGGGAGAATGTCATCGAGCTGCGCGTATCGAATACGATTCTGAGTAACGTGTGCGGTAAGCGCGGCGGCCTGCTGGGAGCAGAGGTGCTTCTGCTTTCCACGGAGGCTTGCGGATGACGGACTGAACCCGGGACTATTTCAAAGTGAAACACTATGTGGAGAGAATGATTATGAAAATGAAACGAATCGTTTGCTTATTTTTATTAGCATTTATGCTGCTCTCTTCGGTGGCTTGCGCCCAAAGCACAGAGGATCCGACGGGGACTCTGAACGGGGATGCAAGCGCGGAGGTTACGGAGGGTGAAACCGGAGATCCGAATTTTACCTGTGACCTGCCGGCCAATCTGAACTACGGCGATGAGATCATCGGAATCCTATACGCGAACGTTGGCGGTCGCCGTGATGAGCTGATCAGTGAGTATGGCATGGGTGTCGTGTCGGATGCGGTCTATGAGCGAAACATTTTGGTTGAGGAACAACTCGGTGTTCAGCTGGAGATGTATCCTGCTGACGGAGACGTGCAACTCAATGTGGAGTTCAATAACGATATCACGAGTGGTCTCGGTGAATACGACATCATTTCGAATGGTACCTTTAAGGCTATTATCCCTGCCATGGAAGGACGATATATCAATCTGAGTGAATTGGATCATATCAACACAGATAAGCATTATTGGACGCAGGGCTACAATGATATGGTGACGTTTACTGACGCCGGAATGCAGTTTTTGGTCTCCGGCTCCATGTCGATTTCCATGTTCCGCTATACGTTCTTTACCATCTACAACAAGGATCTGTTCGTTGATTATCAGCTTCCCGATCTTTATGAGACCGTAAAGCAGGGAGAGTGGACCCTGGACTATCAATATTCCATCGTCAAGGATCACTACTTGGACAAGGACGGCGATTCCAAGGCTTCTACAGGAGATTTCTACGGCTTTGTGACCGGTAACATTGTTTCGGTTGACCCCTATATGGTGGCATCTGATACGCACATGATCATCAAGGATCCCGATACAGGTGAGTTGACGTATAATTCCGATGCACTGGCCAAGCTCGTTGATCTGTGTGACAAGGTTCAGCTCCTCTACAACGATGAGTCTACCTACGTGTACGATGGAGGCGTGGATGATGGTCTGGGCAGCGCTACGCTCATCAATCACTTCGCCGATAAAAATGCCTTGATGGCTACGACCACCTTCATCAGTATGGAGAATAATTTTGAGAGATTGGGCGCTCTGTCCTACGGCATTGCACCTATGCCCAAATTTTCTTCCATTCAGAAGAACTACTATTCCTACGTCCAAGATCAGGTAAGCTCGTTTGGTATTTCCACTGCCGTCAGTGATGAAGCCCGACAGGAAATGTGCGCGGCTGTGTTGGAGGCTATGGCGTATCACAGTTATCGACTGGTGCGTCCTGCGTATTATGAGACGGTGTTGTCCGAGCGATACATGCAGGATCCCCAGTCTAACGAGGTACTGGATCTGATCTTCGATTCCTTGTATTTCGATTTTTCCTCTACCTGCTCCGATATTTTCCCGAACTGTGAGATTCGAAATAATCTTCGCCCTCTCCTTTCCGGAGATCGTAACACCATCGCTGCATCCACCAAATCCTGGAAGAGAACGGTGGAGCGTAAATTGGGTGAATACAATGACATTTTGGAGGGGCTTGTGCCCTGATCGGGTATGGCTTCCCGGTTCCCCTGCCAGCATACGTTCTTTCAACCAATCCAAACAGCAAATGAAAGGATTTTGTATACCATGAAACACAATTTTATTCGCATCGCTGCTATGGTCCTGGCACTTTTCATGCTGATACCGGCATCCTTGGCAGGGTGCAGGCGCTCTCCCGGTACGACCGAGGGAACGACTGCTCCCGACACGGGCGCTCTCCCCATCGAGACCGAGCCGCAAGGACCCGATGCCTTTGAAAATACCCTTCTTCTGGCTGCCGACGGGCAGACGGAATATACCATCGTTGTCCCCGATTACGCCGCCGCCTGGGAGCTGGAGGCTGCCGATCGTCTGGTGGCCACGCTGGCAGAGCTGGGCGTGACGGTCACCCCCACGGTGGATACCTCTGCCACGTCTACCGCCAAGGAGATCGTGGTGGGCTATACCAACCGCAACTCCGAGCTGGCCAAGGATTTCTTTGAGGTGGGCATCCTGGGCTACCACGTGGCCGCCATCGGAGAAAAGCTCTTCATCGGTGCCAACAGTGAGTCGGGTATGACCGAGGCGCTCGCTCGCCTGACCGCCGACCTGATCTCCGACAGCAACCGCTTGGCCCTCAAGCAGGGCTACGTCTGTAAGGCCGTGGGTGAGCCCGCCGCAGAGGATATCCCCACCCTGACCGGCCCATACGCCGCCAGCATCGCCTTTGCGGGCAGCGTGGCCAACAGCGTTCAGGGCTACTACACTGACGGCCGTCGCCAAGCCTTCCTCATGAGCAATCTGACCATGTCCATTACCCATAACATGGCCGAGGAAGGGAACCGTCAGATCTCCTCCATGGTCAACGAGTACGGCATCCCCTACCTGCGGGATACCATGTCCGCCTACGTGGAGACTGCCAACGGGCGCTTCTATTCCAAGGATTCCGTGGATGTCGCCGACATGAATATCTTCCGCTACGGTGCTTACTTCTACGAGACCCACATTCACGGCGAGAGCTTTATTCCTTCTCTCGAGGTGGATGAGTCGGCAGAGCCCGTGGATATGCTGAAGGGCTTCAAGCGTATGAGCGGCAACGATGCTACGGCCCAAAAGGACGATCAGACGGGCTCCTTGATCATCTCCGTGACGTCCAACAAGGATCCTTATATTACCTTCCCCCGCAAATATAATGTGGATGCCGATACATATGATACCATTCTGATCACCATGAAGACGGAGTCCTCCACTTCGGCACAGTTCTGGCTGGGTGCAGGCCCCCACAACGGCATCAACGCCGAGCAGAACATTTCCTTCAAGGTGGTCCCCGGTGAGATGCGTACCTATGCCGTATACTTGAAGAACGTCACGGACTACGAGGGTATTCTGAACACCCTTCGCCTGGACTTGATGGGCGGTAAGGACGGAGAAACGGTGGAGGTGAAGGAAATCCAGGCTGTCAAGACCAATGCCTCGGACGCTCCCGCCGTGGTCATGGATCGCGTTCTCTACACCTATTCCGACAAGCTCCATTCGGCCGTTCATCTGATCGCTATCAATGATGTCACGGATTTGAAGACCTACGGTATGGAGACCGCCATTGAGAAATCCCGTGTAAGATCTCTGCTGGTGATCGACGGGAGCGGTGAGCATACCTCTCTTGAAGGGGTGGATTGGAGCACCGCCGTAGCCGTGGCCTTTGACGTGGATCGCGCCGGCGTGTTCGGTTATATCCTGACCCTGGATGAGGGCGTGGGTAGCATGACCGTTACCGAAAAGGACGGCTGCTACGTGATCGATCAGAAGGCCGCCGCCAAGGCCTCCTACAAGGCGCATGACGAGATCAACCTCGGCCAGCGCATCTACAACGATTCCACCCACAGCTTCGATGGCTTCCGCAAGGCCGTCCGCGAGGAGCGCAATCCTCTGACGGTAACCGTCACCACCAATCGCTTTAACGGCAAATCCTTGGGCTACGACGCCCTTCGCGGCGCATACCGCCTGGAGCTGGAGGGCACGGGCTTCAACCAGGCCTACTACGACCATCCCGACCGTCACTATCGCGTTGACGTGAAGGTGGAGGGCGATGCCAACGACCGTAACATCTATATGTACACCTATGCCTATTCGGGCAGCTTGGAGTGCGCGGCTCTTCTGGATAAGGAGGGACGGGTCATGCCCTACCTCTTGCAGGTCTGCAAGAATTTCCAGGGTGAGAACGAGGAGCCCATTATCGATCACGGCGATTCCATGTACGCCGAGGTCTATTTCCCTATGACCGTCAAGAGCGGAGAGAGCGTGGAGTTCTCGGTGCTCAATCTCTACCAGAACTGGGGTATCTTCCCTCTGAAGCAGATCTCAACTGTCCAGTTCGGCTGTCCCTACTACCACCTGTCTACCGGTGTCACCGAGACCAACTGCATTGCCTCCTTCTACGTAAACAACAAGGACAGCTGGTTCCTTCCCGATTTCCGCGGTATGTCTGCTCCTTTGTGGGAGTCTCAGCCCCAGCACCACTCGGGCGGCCGCCTTTACTTCCTGCAATACACCGACGCGGAGGGGAACGATTACGCCTCTGAGAAGACTGTGGACGAGATCCTGTCCTACGGTCCCGTGTACGCTGACGTAAGGATGGGTCACCTTTCCGATGACGGGTGTATCTCCATTGATTACCGTCACATGGAAATGCCCCAGACCGACGAGAACCGCACCTACTACGAGATCCGTATGACGGTGCTGAAGGACGTCTCCTTCAAGAATTTCAGAGAAGACTTCTCCTTCTTCTCCATGGACAGCCACAATGTGACCTACCAAACCCTCGGCTACCTGGACGAGAACAACAAGCCCGTGGTTACCTCGACCAGCAGGTCCGACGAGGTCCGGTACTACACCCTTGGCAAGCAGTCTCCCTTCGTGTCCTTGTCGGACACCTCCGCCGCTGAATACGTCAACCTGGCGGCTGTGATCAAGGATTACGCGCTTACCTTGAGCGGCGAGGTATTTACGGGCAACATGGTTCTCTCCGAGACCTACAGTGGCGACAAGAATTATGTCTCCCTGTCCTTCGACCTGGGCGAGGTGACCTTGAAGGCGGGAGATACCATCAACATCAACATGATCCTGATTCCCTGGGGCTCCCAGCTTACCCCCGAAAAGGATATTTCCAACGTGCTGAACGTGCGCAACGATACCTGCCTGGATCCCATCAAGGCCAACGTCAAGACGGGTACTCTTTTGCCCGATACCTACATGCCTAAGATCAAGGCCGAGGGCGAGGTGGCAGAGTTTACCTTGTCGGGGGCAGACAACAACATGGCTGTCCGCGTGTACGGCTTTGATGATTACGTACGGCCCATCATTGAGGAGTACGTAGACGGTGCGTGGGTGAAGTACAAGACCGCCTCCTCCAATGGCTACGACGGCTACATGGCCCATTACGACGGGGACGGCACCTATTCCTTCTCCTTCATCGTGGATATGAGCAACGGCGACCGTACCTTCAGAGTCAAGCAAGACGCGACCGAGGCTCCCGATACTCCGGACGAGCCCGATACTCCGGACGAGCCCGAGACCGTTGACCCTGCCCTGCCCGTTTACATCGCAGGTCCCGCTGACCTGGCCAATGCTGCTACTACCTCCGGTGTTGGCATCGCAGGTGCGGAGGTCAAGAACGAGCACGGCCTCGAGTTCGTGAGCATCACCGTTAACAGCGGCGATCCGCAGTTCGTCGTTGGCAGTAGTCTGGGAGCTCTGCCCAACTACCTGGCTATCGTGTACCGCACCACCGCCGAGGAGGACGGTGAGATGTTCATCGGTACCGCAGACGGCCCCAACGGTCAAAACGACCACGTTGTTCTGCCCTTAATAAAGGACGGCCACTGGCATCTGCTGCTTGTTGACCTGACCTCCGTCCAGAACATCACCGACGGTTACATCGGTTACTTCCGTCTGGATCCCTTCAGAGGTCAGCCCGAGGATTCTCTCGACCTCGCTTACATCGGCTTCTTCAATACCGCTGAGTACGCCGAGAACTACTACAACGAGATCTATCGGCCCAAGGCTTGGGATTCTGAGTTCGGTAAGACCATCGTGACCCACCGATCCTTTGATGCTCTGCCCGTCATTGTTGACGGTACCGAGCAGAACACCATCTTTGCCCCTGGTGCATCCTCGTCTTGGGACAAGGTTGCCACCATCGACTTTACCGTTGACGCCCTGAGATACTGGGGCTGGGTCGGCGTTAAGGGCGATCTGGGTGAGTTTGGTTACTCCATCGACGGCGGCGAGTATGTCTTTTCCGTTGACTTTGCCGTTCCTCCTGAGCAGGGCGTGATCGATGCCGCTAAAAACGGCGGCGCGGACAACGCTTCCCGCGTTGGCATCAACGTTCCTATGGCTGATCTTGACGGTGAGCACACAGTAACCATCGTGTACAAGAACACCGACGGTTACCTCATTGAGTTGCTTGAGTATACCGTCATTCGTATGAACGCTGACCAGAACGGTACCATGGATCAGTGAGTGATTTTCGGCCGCTGCCGTTGCTTTTGTAGCTTTGAAGAAGAAGGACTGATTTCTTAATCTTTCCCGCTTCTCTTAGCTCCCCCTCTCTGCTCCCCCTTGGCAGAGAGGGGATTCTTTCAACACTTACATTTTCTTCGGTGCCCGTGCTTGGCGGCATAAATCACGGTGCGTGGGTGGAGTATGCTGATGGTCAAGTCAAAGAAGAGATCAAAGATTCGCTAACTGATGGAATCGAAGATCGTAATCAAAAAGCGCGCAACTCATCCGAGCTGCGCGCCTGTCTATTTTTAGAAAGAAAAATACCTGCATATGCCGAGGTGTTCGACATATGCAGGTATTGGTGACCCGGACGGGAGATCGAAATCCTCGCTACGCTCGGGGCAAGCCGCACCAAGAAATTCAAAGTGAAATCCTCACTTGCGGCTTGCAGAGTTCTCATACCGAAACGGATGATCAAAAAATCCCGATAGTCTTAAATG
>JAGBAS010000060.1 GCA_017938885.1 Clostridia bacterium | reverse complement strand
GATCAGGAAAGGTTTTTATATGGAGGAAAGCAGATCATTTCCCTTCGGGAAATGTCCATTTATCGGCTACTCATCCACCGCTTCGCGGTCCCCCTTCCCTCACAAGGGAAGGCTCACGAGGAAACCCAACAGACCGATAACCCCCAATTTTCACGCCTCCGGGTTCAACCGTATCCGCTCATCCGCCCAGGTCTCGTGTAAATTCAGCCACAGCCTCCGGTTATAGATATGGAAAATCAGATAAGCAAGGGGCGCGTAAATGATCGCCCCAACGCTGAACTGCATGAAGAATTGTACGCAAGCCACCACCGCGTAGGCCACCAGCTCGGCGCGGTAAGACTTATCGCGGGATACTGCCTTGCGGTCTGCCTTGCGGCTGTAGACCTCACCGCCCAGCAGATTCAGGTACTCACGCCGTGCTTCGGCATCCCGCGGCTTGCGAACGCGCCATACGATGAGCACAGCCCCCACCTGCGCCGCAAAGAAGAAAAGCGTATAAGGGATCATGGCCCATTTTTCGCCCACCATGCCAAAGGCTACGGTCAAAAGAATATCGCCCAGTACCATAAATAGCACGATATGGGTCACTACTGCTGTCACTGCCATGGGAATCACGGCCTTCACGAATCGTCTCATGTCGTTCCTCCTTGCAACGGCCATCCCGCCTCCGTATCGAACGGTATGTCCGTGTTCTTGTGTATTTATTATACAGTTTTTTACAGTCTTTGTCAACGATTTTGCGGTCAATTCATTCTCTACTGTTTCGATAGTCGGATTCTCTGTTTGATTGAGTTGTCTGCCAAGCCAATTTCAACCATCGGTTTAAGTGATTCGAAATTTATCAAAACACTCTTGACAAAAAGTGATTAGACGCGTATAATATCAGTGTAAGCGCCCGAGCCCGACCGCGGAGGCTTGGAAACGAACATGAAATGACACCTATGAAAGGAATGAACCTATGAACCATCCTCCCAAAGCCCTCGTGGATGCCCTGATCGCCATCGCTCAGTCCATCGTCGAGGAATATGACCATCAGATCAATGCCCTTGCGCCTACCGCCAAGACCGAGAAGAAGGCTCTCATCATCCAGCGGGAAATGGCCTCCCTCTGCAACCGCGCGGGGCTGGTGGGCTTTGCCCATCCCAACTACTGCGAGGATGCCCGCATCCCCGACAGCCGCTTCCGCACCACCACTGCCCACTACCCCGCTGTGACCGCCTACTACGGATCCCTGTCCGAGGACGACCGCCGTGTGGTCCTTCCCTACCTGCACAGCCTGTATTTCATGAGCATCAATTTTCTGATTCCCTGGCGGGCAGAGCTGTCCCGCGCCGAGGGAGCCGGCGATGCCGCCGCCGCCTTTGAGCTGGGACTCAAGATCAACACCGTCACCCGCGTGTTGGAGGCTCGTCGGATTTGGTGGCAGGAGAATGCAGACAGCCTGCCCGCCATGCCGGCGGAAATTCGGGACGGAAAGGAGCTGAAATCATGACCAACACGAAATTCTACAAGCTGGCTGACGAGGCCCTGTCCCATGAATGCGCGCGGATCGAGAGCTTTACCGACGCGCTGGACAAAGACCCCGCCGAAAAAAAGGCGCAGATCGCCGCGTACAAGTGCGCCAAGTACCGCTACGCCACGGTCTCCCTCATCCATTCCACCATCCACAACGTCAACCGTTGCCGAGGCCTCCACGACATGAGCGCCTTCCACTACCTGCTCCTTCCCTTCGACGAGCTGTTCAGGCAGCATGAGGACTACCTCGCCCTGTACGATGCCGCCAATGACGCAGACAAGCCCGATTACAGCCTGTACTACGCCATGCTGGCCTTCATCGAGTCCGAGACCGCTAAGCTGGAGAGCAAGCTCCCCCACGCCTCCGACTGGGAGACCGTAGAGCTGACCGAGCGCATGGGGGGCCTGCGCTTCGCCAAGGTCTGCCTCGACGAGGCCTGGAGCCAAAGGGAGGTGTGACATGACCGAAAACCTCACCCTTCTCAAGCTCCTGGCCGACGAGACCCGCCTCCGCATCATCAACATCCTGGCGGAGGGGGACTCCTACGTGGAGCTGATCGCCACCAAGCTGGAGCTGACCCCCGCCACGGTGTGCTACCACCTCAAAAAAATGGAGGCGGCGGGCATGGTGAACTGCTCCCGCGCCCAGTTCTACATCATCTACTCCCTCAACAGCGATATATTTGACCGCCCCCTCCGCGACCTCCTCATTACGGGGGACACCACCGCTGACAAGGAGGCCGCCTACGAGCGAGAGGTGATCTCCACCTTCTTCAAGTACGGCCGCCTCACCCGCCTCCCCGCCCAGCGCAAGAAGCAGGAGATCGTCCTCAAAGAGATCAGCCGCCGCTTTGAGCGGGGCCGCGACTACCCCGAGCCCGAGGTCAACGCCATCATTGAGCAGGTCTTCGACGACTACTGCACGGTCCGCCGCGAGATGATCGGGTGCGGACTCATGACCCGCCGCGCGGTCAAGGGGAGCTTTGACGTGTACCGCCTGGTGTAAAGATCAGCCACCCGCGACCGATCATCCCAAATCGCGACCGATTATCCCACTTTTTCAATTCTTGTCTGATTTTGTGCTATACTGTAGATACCGACCAAGCATCCCCTTCAAGGTCGAGCGTATACATGCTCAAATTGCAGTTTAGCGATGGGTTTCCTCGTCATTTGCCTTCCCCAGCGGGGAAGGGGGACCGCGGAGCGGTGGATGAGGAGAGTGAATTACGGTTTGGTATCGGGTATAATTTCTCTTGGCGTATCAAGGGTTTTACGTATACACCCGTATGAAAGACCAAACCCGCTCTCCTCATCCACCACCTGCGGTGGTC
>JAGBAS010000059.1 GCA_017938885.1 Clostridia bacterium | reverse complement strand
TAAGGGAAGGTGTCACGCCCTAAGGGCGTGACGGATGAGTAGCCACACGAAAAGTTTTTGATCTGCGCTGGGAAAAGCACTATAAAGCACTATCAGGAAAGGTTTTTATATGGAGGAAAGCAGATCATTTCCCTTCGGGACATGTCCATTTATCGGCTACTCATCCACCGCTTCGCGGTCCCCCTTCCCTCACAAGGGAAGGCTCACGAGGAAACCCAACAGTCCGATAAACCCAAATTTGAAAACCTCCCCCACCACCGCTTGACAAATCAAACCGTATCCTGTATAATAAAGAGAGAATCAGACCGCCCCAAACGGCGGGAAAGGAAGCACCATGACACACAACGCCCCCCTGGCCGACGCCCTGCGTCCCAAGACCATGGACGACATTGTAGGCCAGACCCACCTGTTCGGTAAGAACGGCGTCCTCCGCCGTATGGTGGAGGCAGGCCGCATGACCAATATGATCTTCTTCGGCCCTCCCGGTACGGGCAAGACCACCGCCGCTTCGGTGATCGCCGCCCAATCGGGGATGGAGTTCCATAAGCTCAATGCCACCACCGCATCCCTCCAGGATGTCAAGGATATTCTTGCGCAGACCGAAGGAATGTTCGGGGCGAACGGTATCCTGCTCTATCTGGACGAGATCCAGTATTTCAACCGCAAGCAGCAGCAGTCCCTCTTGGAGTACATGGAGGACGGCCGTATCACCCTCATCGCCTCCACCACCGAGAACCCCCATTTCTACGTCTACAACGCCATCATCTCCCGCTCTTCCCTCTTTGAGTTCAAGCCTGTCCCCCCCGCCGAGGTGCTGAAGATGCTCCGCCGTGCTCTGGACCACCTCAACGAGCAGGGCGGCACCTCCACCACCATCTCGGATAAGGTAGGCCTGGCCCTGGCCGAGGGAGCGGGGGGCGACGTCCGCCGCGCCGTGGGGCTTCTGGAGAACGCCTACTTCACCGCAGGCTTTGAGCCGAATGCCGAGATCAAGGCCGAGCATATCGCCGCCTTCGACACGGGGGTAGGCAACTTCAACGAGGACACCCACTACGACCTCCTGGGCTGTCTCCAAAAGTCCATCCGAGGCTCGGATCCCGATGCCACCGCCTTCTACGTGGCCAAGATGCTCTCGCTCGGGGAAATGTTCTCGCTCATGCGCCGTCTCCAAGTCATCGCCTCGGAGGATATCGGCCTGGCCTACCCCCAAGCCGCCGCCATCGTCCGCGCCTGCTGTGAGTCGGCTCGCGAGCTGGGCATGCCCGAGGCCCAGATCCCCCTGATCCACGCCGCCATGCTCCTGGCCACTTCTCCCAAGTCCAATTCCGCCTACAACGCCCTCCATGCCGCCATGGCCGACGTGGAGGCAGGCAAGGGCGTGCATATTCCCGTCCATCTCCAAAGCCCCCTGTTCAAGGGCTATAAGTACCCCCATGAGTACCCGAACCACTACGTGGAGCAGCAGTACCTCCCCGACGATCTGGTGGGGAAGCACTACTACGAGCCCGCGCCCAACAAGACCGAGCAGGCCGCCGCCGTTTATTGGGAGAAGATCAAGGGCGGCAAGTGATCCCCCTCTCCAATGGGGTAAGATCGACTTAAAACACCCCCGAAGAAGCCATGTACAAGGCATCCTCGGGGGTATTTCCATTATTTCTTACTCTTGACCAGGATCCGCGCGATGAGGGTGCGCTTCACCTTCATGGCTCCCGTGGGGCAGAACTCCTGACAGCAGAAGCAGTGATGCACTTGTCGCGGTCGATCACCGCCTTTTTGTCCTTCATGGTAATGGCCTTGGCGGGACAAATATTCGCGCATTTGGCGCACCCCACGCACTCGCTCTCTTTGAGCTTGGGGCGGGAATCCAACAGCTTTTCCAGTACCTTGCTGACAAGCTTCCCCTTGGATGTGAAGAGATGCCCGCGCCGCACCGCCATGTGCTCGAAATCCGCGACCGCGAAATCCTCGGCGGTTTGTTTGCCGTCGGGGGCGCCTACCGTGATCAAGGTCACCTCGTCGGGGAGCAATCCCCGCTCGCGGGCGGCCTGGAGGGTGGGGACGGCGTCCTCGGAGAGGCCGATGAGACGGGCGCAGATCGCGTCGGCGGTGTGGGGAGAGGCCGAGGCCAGCAGGACCCCGATATGGCGGGGCGACCCCTTGGTGGGGCCGTTGCCCTCCATGCCCTCCACGGCATCTACCAGAGTGAGCCTGACCTTATCCGCAAAGTAGTCGTTGATGTCCACCAGCATACGGGCGAAATCCCTCATATCGGGAAAGCGGAAGTGGTACTCGGGCTTCATGGTGCCGGGGATGACCCCGAAGAGGTTCTTGGCCGCCGCGCTCATGCCCATCATGCCGTGGGATTTCAGCTTGCAGAAGTCGATGACGGCGTCGCAGGCGTCCAGCCAGGCGGTGTAGGTGAAGCTCTTCAGCACGTAGGCCTCGGGGAAGCGGGTATCCACCGCACCGAGATCGCGGTTCAGCTCGGCCCCTACTGCCTCGCAGGCCGATAGCCCCGCCGCGTGGTAGACGTGGTTCACGAAGGCCGTAGTGTAGACCCCGCCGGGGGAGTCACCGATGATGACGCGGGCGCCCCTCTCGCGGAGCATTTGGGTCAGAGCGCAGAGCAGGGAAGGATGGGTGGTGGCGCACTCCTCGGGCTTCATGGCCGATACCAGATTGGCCTTGATGCCTACCGTCATGCCCTCGCTGACCCAATCCAAGCCCCCGATGGGAGAGAGCACCGCCTCCAGGGCGGCCTTGACGGTGGCGTCGTCGTAGGTTTCACAGGGGGTCATGACCACGGGGGAGTCGGGGGAGAAATTGATGCGGCTCATAGGGCGCCTCCTTGGGGTTTTCTATGGGTCTATTATACCTTGAAATCAGTCATTTGTCAAGACGGGGACGTTTTTTCAGCGAATCAACGTGCGGTTGATTGACTTTTCCGCAGGCGCGTGCTATAATGACCGTGTGAGGGGGTGCCGAAACCGGCAAAAACGCCCCTGTTTGAAAGGAATTTCCATGAAGGATACCATATTGAGCCTGCTCCCCTCCCGCGCCCTGCGGGAGAAGATCCGCGAGGTGGGCTATGCGTTCACCGAAGCCGAGCTGTTGTTTATTCTGTACGAATACGCCCCCACCTTTGACGAGCGTGTGACCCTGCTGGAGCGCTTTGCCGAGACCGCCTCCCCCGAGATCAAAAAGACCGTAAGACTGATTACGGCATGGCAGAGACGGATCTTCGATGCCTTCCGCGTCCTCGGCGAGGGGGAGGTCTACGAGCTGCACATCAAGGACACCCCCGACAGCTACGACGAGACCTACCTCTGCGGCTCCTACGAGGCCGCGTTGGCCTATATCGACCTGTTCTATAAGGAGTACGGCACCGACCAAAAGGGGGACTCCACCCGCTACCGCATCGAGAAACGCCGCATCTACGGAGGAAAGCCCGACGAGG
The DNA here is from genome assembly GCA_017938885.1 of Clostridia bacterium. Lineage (GTDB taxonomy): Bacteria > Bacillota > Clostridia > Oscillospirales > CAG-272 > CAMEON01. The sequence continues at coordinate 30,320 of JAGBAS010000059.1, read as the reverse complement.
TCTTTGACGAGGACTACCTGGCCGAATGCGTGCTGGATCAGCACAAGCGGTTGCTGACGGTGGATGACAGCGTCGACAACTCACCCTACGGTATGGGCTTCTGCGAGAAGCAGGAATGTGACACCTGTGAAAAGATTTGCTGGCATCATGGCAGAGATGTGCTGTTCCCCTGCTTCACCAAAAACCTGGAGCTTGTGCGCTTTGAGGACTACAAAGGGGTTGTGCGCTACGGTGTCAATTTTCAATGGGACGACAGTCCCGCGGATTGCCTGTGCGTGGATCCCTTGGATTCCCTCGCTGTGCGCTACCACAGCTTTGAGAACGCGGGTGACGACCACGACCACCCGCCTCTGCCGCTGGTGGAGCCCGCAAGCGTAGAGGAGCTGAGCGAGGAGATGCGCAGGGACTATCTGGCGTTTCTGGAGTACCTGAAGGAAACCGAAGAAACGTAATATCCCGCTCGGTAGGGCGCGCCTTTGTGTGCGCCCTTTTTGCGCGTACAGTTCTCCGGGAATACAGAAAAACCGCCCGAACCCATCATGGGTCAGGCGGTTTTCTCATACGCCGATATCAGTCAGCGATGTAGGGCAGCAGAGCGACGTTGCGGGCGCGCTTGATAGCGACCTGGACCTCTCTCTGGTGCTTAGCGCAGGTACCGGTCATACGGCGGGGCAGGATCTTGCCGCGCTCGCTGATGAACTTGCGGAGCTTGTTGGAATCCTTGTAGTCGATGAAATCGACCTTGTCTGCGCAGAAAATGCAGACCTTCTTTCTCTTACCGCGCACGAAGGGGCGGGCAGGACGAGCGTTGGTATTCTCAGTCATGGTTCTATCCTCCAATAATTTTTGTGGGGACGGCGCTTTCAAACCCTGTCAGAAGCTTAGAAGGGCAGGTCGTCGTCGGTTTTGATCTCCTCGAACTTAGGCGCGCCAGTCTGCGCGGGGGAGGAGTATGCGGGAGCCGAGTAGGTGTCGGGGGCGCCGTAGCCGCCGGACTGATTATCCTGGCTGTTGCGGCTCTCCACGAAGTTGGCCTCGTCGGCGATGATGTCGGTCATGTAGCGTCTCTGGCCGTTCTGATCGGTCCAGGTGCGGTTCTGAATGCTGCCGCAAATGCAAATGGCCGAGCCCTTGCGGAAATACTTGGCGATGAACTCTGCGGTGTTTCTCCAAGCGGTGATGCGGAAGAAATCCGCCTCGGGCTGTTGATTCTGACCGTCGCGGGAACCGAAACGGCGGTTGACAGCCAGGGTGAAGGTTACCAGAGAGACTCCGCTGGGGGTCTGCTTCAATTCGGGGTCAGCCGTAATACGGCCGGCCAGAATGACCTTGTTCAGATTAAGAGACATGGTGAAACCTCCTGTTCGTTCGGATCAGAGGGTTGAATCACTCAGCGTCAGCGACGGGAGCTTCCTCGACGGCGACAGCCTCCTCAGCGGCGGGAGCGGTCTCCTCGACGACGGGCTCAGCGGCCTTTACGGTGGGCTCATTCTCCAGACGAATGACCATGGCGCGCAGGATGTTCTCGTCGATGTTGGCAAGACGCTCGAACTCAGCGGGGAAGTCGGGGCTTGCCTTGAAAGTCACGACAACGTAGTAGCCCTCAGGCTTGTCGTTGATGGGGTATGCCAGGCGGCGCTTGCCCCACTCGTTGACCTCGTAGACGGTCTCGGAGTTTGCGTTGATCAGACCGACAAACTTCTCGAGCGAGGCCTTGACAGCATCCTCACCGCCGGTGACGTCGACGATGAACAGGCTCTCATAAAAATTCTTGATGATCTCCATGTTTATTACCTCCTTATGGACATCAGACCGCGCCCTCATATTTGACGCGGTAAGGAGACGGACGCTCGAAGGCAGTCCGTACCAAGACAGTATTATATCATAAAACCTATTGATTGTCAAGACTTTTTGTGAAAAATTATCTGTGTGGACTCGTCAAAAACGACTTGCAAAGGATAGCGTTTTGTGCTATAATATACAAAAAAGAGGGATGGACCGCCATCCGAACGGTTCTGTCCCGAAAGGAGTTTCCCATGCTGCAACCAGGTATGAAAGCCCCCGATTTCACCCTTCCCGATAAGAACGGAAATCCCGTCACCCTGTCCTCCTTCCTTGGCCGCAGGGTCGTTCTCTACTTCTACCCCAAGGACAACACCCCCGGCTGTACCCGCCAGGCCTGCGCCTTTGCGGGAAGCTACGCTGAGTTTGAAAGACGGGGCATCACCGTCATCGGCATCAGCAAGGACAGCGCGGCCTCCCATGCCGGATTCGCGGACAAGTACAACCTCCCCTTCATCCTGCTCTCCGATCCCAACCGCGTGGCCATCGAGGCCTACGGGGTCTGGCAGGAAAAGAAGATGGCGGGGAAGCTTGGCATGGGGGTGGTGCGCACCACCTTCATCATCGACGAGAACGGCGTCATCGCCTCCGTTATGCCCAAGGTCAAGCCGGATACCAACGCGGCAGACATCCTGAAGATGCTGGCATGAAGCATACAGCAGAAACGACAGCTCCGAAGCGGATATTTACCTACGAAATTCTGGAGAAACGCTTTGTGGAGGGGGTGATGAAGACGGTGGACGTCGACTACGGCTCCCCTGCCTCGGTGCGCCGTAACAACCGCGGTGTGGATGCCTACCGCAAGGCCGCCGCAGAGATCGGAGTCCTCTATCCGCACCGCATGGCAGATTTCGCCGCCCTGCTGACTCACGAGCACCCCAAGATCCGCCTCTGCACGGCTATCTGTCTGGTTGAACTCATGCCAAGCCCGCCGGATATCCGCGAGCAGGCGCTTGCCTTGATCGGCAAACACTACCGGACCGCAGACGGGGCCGATAAAATGATAATGGATCGGTGGATGAAGAATTTCGCTGATCCCCCCAAAGAACCGAAATGAGAAGATCAGAACGATTGAGACAAAATCATACCCTTGGAGGAACACGATGGCTCACACAGCATTCCGTCCTGCCGCCGAGCAGGACACGGCACTGATCCTTGGCTTCATCAAGGAGCTGGCCGCCTACGAAAACATGTCCGATCAGGTCGTCGCGGACGAGGAAATACTCCGCGACTGGATCTTTGAGAAGAAAAAGGCCGAGGTTATCTTCGCCCTGGAGGACGGTAAGGAAGTGGGCTTTGCCCTGTTCTTCCATAATTTTTCCACCTTCCTCGGCCGAGCGGGGATCTACCTGGAGGACTTGTTCGTCCTGCCTGCCTACCGGGGCCATGGACACGGCAAGGGGCTGATCCGCGAGCTGGCCCGCATCGCTGTAGAACGGGGCTGCGGACGGTTGGAATGGTCCTGCCTCGATTGGAACAAGCCCAGCATTGATTTCTACCTGTCCCTCGGTGCGCGGCCTATGGATGAATGGACCACCTATCGCCTGGCAGGAGACAGCCTGCAAGCCTTTGCCAAGGAGGAGGCGCGCGCGTATGTTTGATTTTTCGAACAAGATCGCCGTTGTGACCGGCGGAGCCCGAGGCATCGGCCAATGCATCCGCGAGCAGTTTGAGGCGGCAGGCGCAACCGTCTGTGTCATTGATCTGCTGGACAACGATTATTTCGTAGGCGACCTGGCCGACAAGGAGACTCTGGAGCGCTTCGCGGCCAAGGTCATCGCTGACTTTGGCCGCGTGGACTTCCTCATCCACAACGCCGCCCCTAAAATGTGCGGTATCGGGGAGGGAAGCTACGAGGATTTCGAGTACGCCCTAAAGGTAGGAGTCACCGCCCCCTTTTATCTGACCAAGCTCTTCGCGCCCTACTTTGCTGAGGGGGCAAGCATGGTCAATATCTCCTCCTCCCGTGACCGTATGAGTCAGCCCGAGACCGAAAGCTACACCGCCGCCAAGGGCGGGATCTCGGCCCTCACCCACGCTCTGGCGGTGAGTCTGGCGGGTAAGGTACGGGTCAATTCCATCTCCCCCGGCTGGATCGACAACGCCTACACCGTCTACGAGGGCCCCGACGCCACCCAGCAGCCTGCGGGCAGGGTGGGTATTCCCCCTGATATTGCAAATATGGTTCTCTACCTCTGCTCGGATATGGCGGGCTTCATTACGGGAGAGAATATCTGCATCGACGGAGGAATGACCCGTCTCATGATCTACCACGGGGATCATGGATGGCATCTGACGCCGTAAGGCATCCCGCAGGGGCGGATGTTACAGGATATTGCACAGCGCGATCCGCTCCAACCGCCCGATATCCTCTACCAGATCCCGCAAAAGAGCCAGCGTTTCCCTGTATTGGAATACGTCCTCTGCCCCGGCGGCGGCCTCCAGGCAGTACAGAGCTTCCGTGACCTTGTCCGTGACGGCATAGCTGACCGACAGACCTAAGGGTGTCTCCAAGGATCCCAGAAGCTCCCGCAGAGCCGTGATCTCGGCGGGAGTGGTCGAGGGATCGGGAATTTCGGGCAGAGCGTCCAGGGCGGCGGTCAGCCGTTCGACGGTGTTCCTTACGAAGACGGCGTTGACCGTAACCAAAAGGATCACGACTGCCAACACCACCCCGCCGATGACACAGCCCTTCATACCGCCTCCCGCGGGTACACCGTCACCCGCCCGCCGTCGTCGGCCAACAGAAGGAACACCTCGGACAACGCCAGCTTACGCTTCGCCAGCTCCCGGAACAGCCGCCCCTCGTCCCACCCCGCCATGGAGAGATTGAGGCGGTTGATCTTGCCGTCGCAGACCAGCAGATGCATCATGCCCCGCTCGTCGGGGGTCAGCCCCAGATCGGCGGCGGTGGCCTCCCTTTGAGCGGCTTTTTTGACAACGCTGATCTGTCCGTTGGGCTCCAGGATGGCGTACTCCACTTCTTGAAGATCGGTGACGTCCTTTTGCCTCAGCTGGGACAAAAGCTCCTCTGCCGAGACACGTACCGAGCGCATGACTCCCCGGTCGGGCTTGCCGTGGCGGACCAGTATGGCGGGACGTACCGACAAAAGCCGCTTGATGGAAGGCAGCTTCAGCAGGACTCCCGACAGGACCACCTCCAACGAGGTGAGCGTTAGGATGGGAACCAAGGCGTGGGACAGGGGGAGCTCGGTGTTGGTGATGGGAAGAGTGGCGATATCGGACAAAAGCAGGGTAGTGACGAGATCCGAAATCTCCAACTCGCCCAACTGACGCTTCCCCATGAAGCGCATGGTGCCGACCAGGGCGGTGTAAACGATGAGGGTGCGAATGAGAATGGTGACCATAAAAAGCCTCCGTAGGGAATATCTGTGCAGACGGTAAACGGTGTACACAGTATGCCCCGACGGAGGCGGTTTTATTTGAGGGGGAGCGGGAAGGGATCAGCCAACCTTCAGCACGTCCGAGAGAGCCACGCACTCCATGAAGGCCGAGCCCGAAATCACACAGGCGGCCTCGGGGAGGCGGAGGTCGGTCAGATGCCCGCACCAGGCAAAGGCGCAGTCCTCGATGACGCGGAGGGAAGCAGGGAGGGTCAGCACACGCAGGGACTTGCAGGCCGAGAAGGCGGCGGTGCGGATGGCGGTGAGGCTCGCGGGAAGGTGAATATGTTCCAAGGCAGAACAGCCCTCAAAGAGGGAGGGAGCCAGCTCGGATATGCCCTCGGGCAGCACAACCGAACGCAGACGAGTGCAGTAAGCGAAGGCGTTGCGGCCCATCTCGGTCAGCCCACGGAGACGGCCCAAGCGCAGGACGGTCAGACGCTCACAGCCCATGAAGGCGCGGGCACCGATGGAGCAGAGACGGCTCTCGGCAGAGGCGCGGACATCCAGCAAATTGGTGCAGAAGGCGAAGGCGCGGACACCGATGGACTCTACCGAATCGGGGAGGGTCACGGCGCGCAGGGAGGTACGGTTGGAGAAAGCGCGGTCGCCGATGGCAACCACGCGGCGGCCGTCGGGAGCGGTTCCGGGAATGAGCAGAGAGACGGGCTCAGAGCCTTCGTATCCGGTGACGGCACAGGTGTCCTCAGTCAGGGCCTCATAGGTAAAGAGGCGGGCGTACTCAGCCATATCGATGCCGCAGGTGATGATGCAGTCGGACTTCGTCATAACGTACCTTCCTTTCGGTCGGGGCGCGGGGATTCCCGCTTCCTCGTCTCGCCCTCGGCTTTCCCGACGGCTCCCTTGTTTTCTCGACGGCGGTGTCCTGCCGTCGGTTCTCTTTTGCTTGTGTCACCATTATACCATACGAAATGTGTGTATTGCAATAACAAAATGTAAACAAATAGAAAACAAACGCGAAAATGATTCCGAAAATAGCGCAAAAAGAGGGAATTAAATCGATGTAATTCGACGATTTCGGATCAAAATAAACCAAAAACGGAAATATAACGACGGCGTGTGCTCCCCTGCGACGGCACTCGACAGCCAAAAAACGCAGGCAAAACCGCTATGGAGAATCATGCCCTGCTAAAAAAATTCAGACAAAATCACGATATCCTATTGAAAAAAATCCCGCTATTTGTTATAATGAGAAAGGATGGCGACCGCTGTCTTTTCATCAGAAAATTTTATATCCCGTTTTTCAGAGAGGAGAAAAATTATGGATAAGAAACAAATCATTTCGTCCTTCGCCTCCCCCTCGGTGGAGTATCGCGGCAAGCCCTTCTGGTCCTGGAATGGCGAGCTTCGCGGCGAGGAGCTGGTGCGTCAGGCCCACGTCATGAAGGAGATGGGTCTGGGCGGTTACTTCATGCACTCCCGTGCGGGACTCATCACCGAGTACCTGGGGGATGAGTGGTTCGACCTCATCAACGAGGTGGCCGACGCCGCCGAGGAGGACGGCATGGAGGCCTGGCTCTACGACGAGGACAGATGGCCCTCGGGCTCTGCCGGTGGTAAGGTCACCGTGGATCCCCAGTACCGCATGAAGTCCCTCTACGTCTATGAGTCCGCCCCCGACAAGGTGGACTGGAACGAGGAGTCCTTCGCCCTGTACGTGGCCAAGCTGGACGGCCTCAACCTGTATACTTATAAGGAGCTGGACACCTCCACGGTGGCTTGTTGCAAGTGCGCCGCCCGTAAGGTCAAGGAGGCCATCGCCGAGCTGACTGATGCCGCCGCGAGCGACCCCGGCGAGTGGAAGGCTCTCCGCTTCGCCATCGTGCCCGACCCCTGCAACTCCAACTATAACGGCACCACCTACATCGACACCATGAGCCGCAAGGCCACCGATAAGTTCATCGAGATGACCCACGAGGAGTACGCCAAGCGCTGCGGCGACCGCCTGGGTAAGAGTATCAAGGGCATCTTCACCGACGAGCCCCACCGTGGCCACTGCTTCGACAACCGCCGCGAGCACGACGGCGTCATGTCCTGCGCCACCGCCTGGACAGACGATATCTTCGAGGAGTTCGAGACCCGCTACGGCTTTGCCTGCCGTCCCATCCTCCCCGAGCTGTTCTACCGCAAGAACGGCGAGCTCGTGGCCCCCGTCAAGCTCCACTACATCGACCTGGCCAATGCCCTGTTCCTGGAGCGCTTCGCCAAGCCTCTGAACGACTGGTGCAACGATCACGGCATCCAGTTCACGGGTCACGTCCTCCACGAGGACAGCCTCATGAACCAGACCGTCCCCAACGGCTCCCTCATGCGCTTCTACGAGTACATGGGCTACCCCGGCGTGGACGTCCTGACCGAGCATAACCGCTGCTACTGGATCGTCAAGCAGCTGGCCTCCGCCGCCCGTCAGCTGGGCAAGAAGTGGCTGCTCTCCGAGCTGTACGGCTGTACCGGCTGGCAGTTCGACTTCAAGGCCCACAAGGCCGTGGGCGACTGGCAGGCCCTCTTCGGCATCAACCTCCGTTGCCAGCATCTGTCCTGGTACACCATGGAGGGCGAGTCCAAGCGCGACTACCCCGCATCCATCCTTCACCAGTCTCCCTGGTACAAGGACTACAGCAAGGTCGAGGACTACTTCGCCCGTATGGGTCTGGTTCTCTCCGAGGGCGCACCTGCCTGTGACGTCCTGCTGCTGAATCCCATCGAGTCGGTGTGGTGCCAGGCCTACGCCGGTTGGGCACAGTGGATCTCCAACGTCTCCCCCGACGTGGCTCCCTACGAGCGCCGCTACGCCCAGCTCTTCCACTACCTCACCGACCACCAGATCGACTTCGACTACGGCGAGGAGGAGATGATGTCCCGCATGGCCTCTGTTGACACCGTTGACGGTGCCCCCGTCCTCCGCGTCGGTCAGGCTTCCTACAAGACCGTCATTGTCTCCAATATGCTCACCATCCGTCCCACCACCCTGGCTCTCCTGCGTGAGTTCATGGACAAGGGCGGTAAGGTCATCTTCTGCGGTGACGCTCCCGCCTACATCAACGCCATCGCCTCCGACGAGCCCGCCAAGCTGGCCGCTCAGGGCATCGTCATCCCCTTCGACGAGGAGGCTCTGGTGGCTACTGTCCGCGAGAACGCCTGTGAGTTCGTTTCGGTCACCAACGGCGAAGGCGAGTGTGAGAAGGCAGTATTTGCCCAGGTCCGCAAGGACTTCGGCGGCGACGGCTACGCCGTCGTGGTGCTGAACACCGATCGTGGACAGCCCAGAGAGGATCTGACCCTGGCCATCAAGGCTCCCGCCGGCTACGCCGTGGAGGAGTGGGATCTGGAGAACGGTACCCGCTACGATGCCTCCGCCATGGCTGGTGAGGTCAGCGGCACCTACTATATCAGCATGGATCTGGAGGCCGCAGGCACCCGCTGCTTCGTCCTCACCAAGACCCCGGAGGAGCTTCCTGCCGTCACCGAGTACGAGACGGTGGCCTCCGAGACCCTGACGGGCGAGTTCCCCTACGCCGCCCACGAGCCCAATGTCTGCGTCCTTGACTGGTGCAAGTGGCGCTGGAAGGATGGGGAGTGGCACGACGAGGCCGAAGCCCTGTGGACCGACAGACAGATCCGCTCGGATATCGGCATCGAGTGGCGCGGCGGCGGTATGCTCCAGCCCTGGTACGCCAAGCTCAACGATACCAAGAAGTACGGCGAGCTCCAGCTGTCCTACGAATTCTACATCGACGAGATGCCCGAGTTTGATATCATCCTGGCGGGTGAGCGCCCCGAGTTGAATCAGTACAAGATCAACGGCGTGGAGCTGCACAACGACGACATCAACGACTTCTGGGTGGACGACTGCTTCAAGAAGATGAAGATCCCCGCAGAGGCTCTCAAGCCGGGCCGCAATGAGGTCACCATCGACGTCACCTTCATGCGTACCACCAACGTGGAGGCCCTGTACTTGGTGGGCGTCTTCGGCGTCAAGGTGGAGGGCAAGAAGCGCACCATCGTGGGCACCCCCGGCCTCATCGGCTGTGACAACTACGCCGCCTATAATCTCCCCTTCTACACGGGCAACATGGAGTACATCCTCACCCCCGAGGACTTCGAGAACATCCTGGGCGACGCCGCAAAGGACGCTGACCGCATCGTCCTGACGCCCAAGGAGTTCACGGGCGGTTGCGTCAAGGTCGTAGCCGCCGGCAAGACCACCGTCCTGGGCTGGGATCCCTACGAGGCCGACGTCACCGAGGCCTACCGAAACGGCCTGCCCATCTCGGTCATCGTGGAGGGCGTCCGTACCAACGTCTTCGGCCCGCTCCATGAGGTCGCCAAGCCCGCCGGTGCCTGCGGCCCCGACAATTTCGTCACGGGCGGCTCCGCTTGGACCGACGACTACAGCCTCCTGAAGAGCGGCCTGCGCGGCTTTACCTTCAAGGCCCAGAAGAAGGCGTAATTTCACCGAACAAGGGAAGGGAGGCTCTCGGGTCTCCCTCTCCCCTTATCATGTAAGGAAACGAATATGAAACAGATTGTTACCACCACCTGCGTATTCCCCCCACAGTACCCCTCGGAGGTCGTATTGGACCGCCTGGCGGCCATCGGCTACACCGCGCTGGATATGGGTCTGGATTACTGTGTCGGTAAGGGCCGCCTGCTGGACGGCGACAACTGGCGGGAGCGGGTCATAGCTCTCCGTCAAAAGGCCGACGCATTGGGGGTCACCTACACCCACTCCCACGCCCCCGGCAACGCGGGGAACCGCAGTGAGGCCCAGATGCGCGCCTTTGAGGCGGCGGCTCTCCTGGGGGCCCGCTACATCGTCGTCCACCCCATCCATGAAATAGATGGTCAGATTATCACCGATGATGCCGAGTTTATCCGCATCAACCGAGAAGCCACTCTCCCCCTCCTTCCCATCGCTGAGAAGCTGGGACTGACCATCCTTTCGGAAAACATTCTGTGGGGATCCTCCATTCAACCGAGAAACATCGTGGATCTGGTGAAGGCGGTGGACTCCCCCTGCTTCGGCTGGTGCTTCGACACGGGACACGCCAACTTCTACGGCATCACCCCGAGCGTCCTCCGCGAGCTGGACGTAGTACCCCTGTCCCTCCACATCCAGGATACCCACGGCCCCGGCTCCGGCGACGAGCATCTCCTCCCCGGGGACGGCAACATCGACTGGAAGGAGTTTTTGCATATCCTTCGCGATATCGGCTATAAGGGCGAGCTGGTTCTGGAGGCTCACCACCAGTCCTATAACGCCCCCGATGAGGAGAAGGATAAGATTCTGTCCGAACTGTTAAGCCGCGCTGAAAAAATGCTGGCTTATATGGACTTTCTAAGTTCAGAAAGAGAATTTATGCCATGAAACACAAAAGGGTACGTTTATCAATTACAATTTTTGTTCTAGTTATTCTCTTCGTTTTTGGGTTGGCATTACCGTTGTTGCTACATTTCACAAGTGATAATATGCAGTGGCGCTTTTTTACAAGCATTGAAGATTTCTCTACCATAGAGTCTTATGTAAAAACAAATCTTGATCCCCAAAATGATCCGAATTTGGGTGATTTATCCGTATTAGAAAGTTATACGAAAATTATTGAGTTCGATGGTAAGGATTATATTCTTTATGCGTATGTTTTCCATGACACTGTAGCTTCAATAGAGTATTTTCACGAGGTAACGGGAAAGGAAACATCAAAGGAATGGAATTTTTCTTCATCGTCGAATACGTATTTTCATTCTCATTATGTAGCGTATTATGAGAACTGTCTTTATTATGTTGAAGGCGGTAATCGGTGGGATTTCGTAAAAGCGGTCAATTTTATCAACGATTCCTTTCCTGTTACATTAGAATCTTTGATTACTGGTCATACAGAAAGCAATTAAGTAGAATGGAGTGTAAAGCATGAATACCATCAAATTCGATAACAAGACCACCCGCGTGGTGGCCCACCGAGGCCTGTCGGGCCTGGAGCGGGAGAACACCGCCTCCGCCTTCGTGGCCGCCGGTAACCGCAACTACTACGGTATCGAGACCGACATCTACCGCACCTCCGACGCCCGTTTCGTGGTCAACCACGACGGCCGCGCCGACCGCGTGGGCGGCGTGCGTGTGGATATGGAGACGACTCCCTGGGAGCTGCTCCGTGAGATCGTCCTCTATGACACCGACGGCACCAAGGATCGTTATGATCTCCGCCTCCCCAGCCTGGAGAACTACATCACCATCTGCAAGAAGTACGAAAAGCATTGTATCCTGGAGCTGAAGTCAGTCTTTACCGACGAGGAGACCGCCGCCTTCATCGAGCTGATCCGAGGCTACGATTACCTGGACGGAGTCACCTTCATCTCCTTCCACTACGAGAATCTTCTGAAGGTACGCGCCCTCCTGCCCGAGCAGTCCTGTCAGTTTCTGACAGGCGAGGTTTCGGACGAGATGATCGCAAGGCTCAAGGCTGACCGCCTGGACATCGACGTCCATCACGCGGGCTTGACCCCCGAGCGTATTCAAGCCATGCACGCCGCAGGCTTGACCATCAACTGCTGGACGGTGGATGACCCCGCCCGAGGCGAGGAGCTGGCCGCCTGGGGCGTGGATCAGATCACCTCCAATATTCTGGAAGGGAAGAATACCGTATAAGCATGGACAGCATCGGAAGTCGTCATGAGAAAAGCCAAGAATTATAAAAAAACGCTGATCGCCTGCTATCTCGGCTTTATCACGCAAGCGATATCCGCCAATTTTGCTCCTCTCTTGTTTCTGACGTTCAAGGATACCTACGGGATTTCATTCGAAATGATCGCGCTGATCCCCATGGTGTTTTACGTAACTCAGCTGCTGGTTGACTTGGTGGCAACGAAATTTGCCGATATCATCGGATACCGGGTCTGCGTGGTGGTTTCGCAGGCAGTCTCTGCCGCAGGACTGGTTTTGCTGGCATTTTTGCCGGAGGTCTTGCCCGATCCTTTTGTCGGCATTATGATTTCGGTTGTCCTTTACGCAATCGGCAGCGGACTGATCGAGGTTTTGGTGAGCCCTATCGTCGAGGCTTGTCCCTTTGAAAACAAGGCGGGGGTGATGAGCCTTTTGCACTCGTTTTACTGCTGGGGTTCCGTTGGCGTGATCTTGGGCTCTACGGTCTTCTTCGCCGTATTCGGTACGTCCTGCTGGAAGATCCTCACCCTGATCTGGGCACTCGTGCCGTTGCTGAATACGGTGAATTTCCTCTTCTGTCCCATCGAACGCTTGGTCGATGACGGGGAAGGAATGGGCATCGGTCAACTATTGCGGCTTCCGTTGTTCTGGCTGATGATCGTACTGATGATCTGTGCAGGCGCATCCGAGGCATCCATGGCCCAATGGGCATCCGCCTTTACAGAATCGGCACTCGGCGTTTCCAAAACCATCGGTGATTTAGCCGGCCCCTGTCTGTTTGCCGTTTTCATGGGACTTTCGCGTGTTTTCTACGGAAAGAAAAGCGCGAAGCTCGACTTGACCAAGGTCATGGCGGTCTGCGGCGCGCTGTGTGTGGTATGCTACCTGCTGGCATCCTTGTCGCCCGTCCCCTTGCTTGGTCTGGTCGGTTGTGCTCTTTGTGGAGTGTCGGTCGGCATTATGTGGCCGGGAACTATCAGCATTTCCTCACAAAAATGCCCGAAAGGCGGAACGGCCATGTTCGCTTTTCTGGCGTTAGCGGGAGATCTGGGCGCAACGGTGAGTCCTGCTATGGTTGGAGGAATCGCGGATGCCGTCGGAGGTAATCTGAAAACAGGCTTGCTCTTTACAACCGTGTTTCCGCTTGTTATGATCCTCGGATTGGTTCTGCTTGTGAAAAAATACGGGAACCGCATGCAACCGTAGATCATGGCAAGAAAGCAAGGCTATCCTACCAAACGACAGGGAAGCTATGGGCAAGGTAAAGGAGTATGTTTTACCCGATATGGACGTACTTCGTCAAAGGAGCGTCGGGGGTACTGCCCCCTGTAGAATGAAATTGTTGACACCGCTTGAACAGACCATAGATCATTTGCCATAAGAGGAACCGAAGAAATGAGCTTTTTATCCGATAAGCGTAAGCGAAGAATATTCATCGTCACGACCTCCGTCGCTCTTGTACTCGCCCTGATCGCAGGAGCTTGCGCCATCTATCTGGGAGACTATTACCGCGCGGATCATGACGCCATCGGCGTATTTTTGCCGCAGGGGGCAACATGGAAGGAAGAACCGGACGGTACGGTCGTATTTGAGCCCAAGGGAGCAACCAAGGGATTGATCTTCTACCCCGGCGGCAAGGTGGAGCATACAGCCTACATCCCGCTGATGCAGGCGTGCGCCGAGAAGGACATCCTGTGCGTCCTGGTTGAGATGCCGTTCCATCTCGCCGTGCTGGACATCAATGCTGCCGATGGCATACAGAAGGAATACCCCGAAATAGAGGATTGGTACATAGGCGGTCACTCGCTGGGCGGCTCCATGGCCGCATCCTATCTGGCCGATCACCCGGAGGACTACAAAGGCCTCATTTTGCTCGGCTCCTACTCCACAGCAGACTTGTCTGCCGCCGACCTGGACGTGCTTTCGGTTTTCGGGAGCGAGGATACGGTCATGAACCGAGAAAAATACGAAGAGAACAAACAAAATCTTCCGAGCGGTTTTACCGAATACGTGATCGACGGCGGCTGTCACGCATATTTCGGTATGTACGGAGCGCAGGACGGCGATGGTACGCCTTTGATCACAAACGAGGAGCAGATCCGCTTAACGGTTGAACGTATCGTTGCGATGATGGGGTGAGAATTCGATCGCTCACCGATACCGCCCCTCACCCGGTGACAGCTGTATGCTCTCGGCGTCCTGTGTTTTGTAGAGCGTGACCTTCGACGTGTACGTGGATGCGGAGGAGGAGAGCGACTGCTATGCCAACGCCCCGCGCACAAGGAAAGCTGTGTCGGCATGGCGGCCAATATGATCGGCACTCGTAAGAGGATCATCGCCTTTCTCGATGAGAGCGGATTGGCTCCTACCTACACGGTCAAGCTCAATCCCGAAATCATCAAGAAGGACGTTGCGTACGACACCGAGGAAGGCTGTCTGTCGCTTCTTGGCGGCCCCCGTAAGTGCAAGCGATATAAGGCCATCAAGGTGCAGTATCAGACCTTGGATATGAAAACGCGCACGAAAAATTTCACCGGTTGGACAGCTCAGATTATTCAGCGTGAAGTGGATCACTGTAATGGGGTGTTGATTTAACAGAAGAGTCATTCATGAAAAAACTAATAGGAATACTGCAAGTGGTGCTACGATTCCCGATTTTTGGTCTCAATAATACACCCTATATTGAACAGCCTAAAGCAAGTGCACCTCTCGGTGCTGATTGGAGCGTTGAAATCAACGCTGACTATCAGAAGCGAGGAAGAAAATCCCAGAAAAAATACGCGATAAAAAACATAATATTGCCGCTATCAAAGCGTGATTACTACGCCGCGATAGCGGTTTTTCCTTCTTTCTTATTAATTTGACCACCGACTTCGTAGATAAGGTCTTTCTCTTTTTTAACTATGATTTGTTATTTTTGGGTTTTTCAGCAGCAGGGTTCGATATTCTGTGGGGCTCATTCCGATATAATGACGAAAAGCGCGTGCAAAGTAGGAGGCACTTTCAAAGCCGCAATGCTTCCCGATCTCCTGGATTTCCAATCGCTCGTCGGCAAGCATCTGCTGTGCCTTTTTGCAGCGTGTCCGGTTGACGTAGGCAACGAAAGGATAACCTGTATATCTGTGAAATTCGCGCGACAGATAGTATTTGCTGATTCCAACAAAGGAGGCAACATCCTCCAGGGAAAAATCCTTGTCGCAAGCTGCGTGGATATAGTCGATGGCTTGCTTGGTGTACAAAACGCCACGGTCATGGCGGTCATGGCAATCGTTTTGCTTCGAGGGGTGGCTGTGATGCTTGCAAAGCAACAGCAAAAGCTGTGACACAAGACTGCGGATCGTCAACGTCCGATAGGGGGTATCGGCTGGGGATTCGTAGGCATCCCGCAGACCCTCCAAAATTCTCGCCACGTAGTCGTCCTCGATCTTGATATCAAAGGTGATTTTGTTGCTGTCAAAGCCGTTTTCAAGACAAAAGGAGCGGTCGATGATCAGATAGCAGTAAACCATTTTCACGTCTCCGGCTGATAACGCGTGCAAATGGTTGGAATTGATCATCACGGTGTCGCATTTGCCAACTTTCAAAACCTGACCGTTTACTGAAATCGAGCCATCACCATCGATGATATGAATGATCTCAACATTTTCGTGCCAGTTAGATGATCCGAACATATGGTTGGTTGGTCGAACCGATCCTGTATTATAAATAAACGGAAGCGGTGTTTGCTCCAAATGGTGATTCTCGTATTGACTCACGGTATTTTCCTCATTCGCAAAAATATGGTATGAATCGCAAGAAATTATCATTGACAACCCCATTATACACCATGTATAATAGAGCTGTCAATAAGAATTGACAAAATTGTGATATTGAGGGGGGATATTTTATGAATAAGCTCGGTGTAATGATCGTGCTGACTGTAGGTACGGATATTCTGCTGGAAATGAAAAAGGCGAAGGAGATCGGTTGCGAGTGCTGTCAGCTCTGCGTTTGGGATCCTACGTTATATACCGATTTATTAGCAGAGGAGATCGTTGGCGCATCTAAGGAAACCGAGATCGAAGTCTCCACTCTTTGGGCAGGCTGGTCGGGGGCTAAGGAATGGAATTTCACGGGTGGTCCCGTGACCCTTGGACTTGTTCCTGAGGCATATCGCATGAAGCGCACCGAGGAGGTTCTTGCGGGTGTCGATTTTGCTGTGAAGATCGGATGCTCCCGTGTGGCAACGCACGTAGGCTTCCTGCCGGAGAACGTGAACGATCCACAGTATGGTGGCGTGATCGCGATCCTGCGTTATATCGTGGAGAATTGCAAGAAGAAGGGTATCAACTTTCTGTTTGAAACGGGACAGGAAACCCCTGTGACCCTGCTTCGCGTAATCGAGGAGCTTGGCTTTGACAACGTAGGAATCAACATGGACACCGCCAATCTGATTCTGTATGGCAAGGCAAATTCCGCTGATGCAATCTTGGTATTTGGGAAATACGTGATGGATACGCATATTAAGGATGGTTTTTATCCCACCGACGGAATGCGGCTTGGACGTGAGGTGGCTGTGGGTAGTGGCCTTGCGGACATTCCGGAGGTAATCAAGCGTCTGCAAGCGGTGAATTACACGGGTAACTATATTATTGAGCGTGAGATCAGCGGAGAGCAACAGACCAAGGATATCATCGACACGCTCGCATTTCTTAAGAGTATTTTGAGACAAGAGAGGTAAATCAAAATGTTAAAGGCGGCTATCGTAGGATTTGGCGGGATCGCCAAGTCGCACAGAATGGGTTATGCAAATCTTAAGGCGCAAGGCAAGGTTGAGCTTGTTTGTGCGTGCGATATCGACCCCGAGGCGGTCAAGCGAAGGATCGTGACAAATATAGACGGAGAGGCAAGTGAGATTGACGAGGAGATCCGCTTCTATACCGATCTTGACGAAATGCTTGATAAAGAAAAACTTGACTTTGTTGACATATGCGCCCCTACATTCCTCCACGCCGAGCTTTCAAAAAAGGTGCTTGGCTGCGGAATACACGTTCTTTGTGAGAAGCCCATGGCGCTGAGCTTTTCGGATTGTGAGGAAATGATCCAAGCGTCCAAGAATGCGGGAAAGGAGCTTATGATCGGTCAGTGTCTCAGATTCTATCCCGCATTTGACTACATAAAGGCGGTTGTTGACGACAAAAGATTCGGTAAGGTCATTGGCGGCTTCTTCAGCCGTTTAAGTGCGCCCCCCACCTGGGGCTGGGAAAATTGGTTTATGAATCCCGAGCGTTCCGGCGGATGCATTACCGACCTTCATGTCCACGACGTTGATATTATCAGATATCTCTTGGGCGAACCCGAAGCTGTAAGCTGTCGCGCATCCACAAGCGTTTGCGTAAACGACACGGTCCACACTTCCTTCTATTACGGCAATACTCCCATCACCGCTATCGGCGATTGGTCGCTTTTCGGTTTTCCCTTCAACGCAAGTTGCCTTATCGACTTTGAGTGTGCAACCGTAACCTACGGTGCTGCGCTCACGGTCTATCCCAAAAACGGCGATAAGCCGTACGATGTTGAGCTTGCAGCTGTGAGCGGGTATCAGGGTGAGATCGACTATTTCTGCGATGTTATTGAAGGTAAAATAAAGAACGATAAAAATCCTGCGTCCAGCGCCGCAACCACGATACGTCTTATTGAGCGTATGCGTGAGAGTGTAAGCGAGGGTGGAAAAATACTTTCTTTCCGCTAACTTACTATCGTCTGCTTTGGGCTTTAGAAATACATTTTTAGAACGAATTTCGCACGCTTGGCGTTATATCGAAATCCAAAGTCTTTCGGGTCGATATCGCACTCCTGCGTATACATGCAAAAGGCCTGATGATCTAAATCACCAGGTCCTTTCTTGTCTATGAAGTTGTAGTAGATCTCCACCTTGTCGTCATAGAGGACGATCTCTTTCACGAGCAGTCGGATCATCGAATACGGCTCTTTCTTCAGCGCCACACAGTCGTATTGTTGACGTTCTGCATCTGCGCGATCTCTACAAAACCAAGTCCTGCCATGTAGTGATTCAGAGTTTCAGTTTCCGCAACAGTCAATCTCATTTGATGGATGATGGTATCAACCTTGGTGTAATCCTCGATCTCATACTGTGTCTCAAAGTCAATAGAAGCATCGACAGGCGAGCACTCTTCGATGCTGATGGCCTTGAACGCAGATAAATACTCTTTCTCGATGTACCGCAAAGCGTGTCGGTAACAGGCAAAACGGATAGTCAATAGCTCACCTTTACGGTTCTGACAGGCAAGATCGTCCAGATTGTGCCCGATGTAGTGGCAAAGGAAGCAAATCACCTCGGACGCGAGATCGTAACCGTCCGAAAAGGTCGTGTTGTAGCCTCGGTTGCCGTAAATGTCCTCTACGAGACCAGCGTAAAGCTTGTCCAGAGAACGCGGATGGTGTGCGAATCGCATCATTTTCTTGATGGCAGACATCGCGATACACTCGCCGATATGCTGGACGTTTTCAGTGGTGATCCTTGCGTTTTCGTTGGTGATTCTTACTTTGGTTTCGGTTTTCATTTTCTATACCTCCCGATTTTTATTTGGCCTTTCGGCAGGGTCGGGGGAGCATAGGTCGGGAGGTAATCGCGATCATTCCGAGTGAGGTGTGCAGATGTCAACGAGAGGTCGTGACTGCTTTCAGTACACAAGAAAATATTGCTTATGGATATAGAAAAAACCAGGTATCGCTACCTGGCTGTTCTATATCTATTTTCATTTTTTGGTGATATTTTTTTGCGTTTACAACTGCGAGAGCTATGCTACACTGGACCAGGACGAAAGGCAAAAATCGGGAACAATGTTCGTTAATTAAACAGATGATCCTGGCTGTTCTTTTTTTGCGCTCCCGGCGAAATCGTGCCGATGGGATATTTTATTGATTCTTGTATTATGCTACAATTAAAATAAAAAAACGTTTTTGGAAAATGTGTCGGATTGCAAGAAAAATTTTGTGTGTATAAGTGAAAGGCCTTTGACACTTGCGAAAGGGGGGTGAGCTATGAATGACGAAAAGATCATTGATCTGTTCTGGAAGCGGGACGAAACAGCCATCAAAGAGACAGACAAGAAATATGGGCGTTACTGCTCAACGGTTTCCATGAGTATCCTGCATAACGAGCTGGATGCCGAGGAGTGTGTCAACGATGCCTATTTGTCTTTGTGGAACAGCATTCCGCCTCACCGCCCGCAGGTTCTGCGAACCTTTCTCGGCCGAATCGTTCGCAACATATCCATCAATCGGCACAAAAGTACACACCGCCAAGGACACAACTGCAATATGGACGTTTCACTGGAAGAGCTTATGGATGAGCTGGGGGATTGCTTCCCCTCGGATGATGACATGACAAATGAATTGTCGGGGGAAATCAAGGAGCACCTGCAAGCCTTTCTCCGAGAACAGGACGCCCTGAACCGAAAGCTGTTCGTGGGACGCTACTGGCACAGCTACAGTTTTTCAAGATTATCTGCGTCTTATGGTTTGACCGAAGGAGCGGTGGAGATACGCTTGCGCCGAACAAGGACAAAACTTAAAAAATATTTGAATGAAAGGGGTATCAGCGTATGAAAAAAACAAGATATCAGGCTTGTCTGCTCATCAACGAGCTGGATGATGATATGATTTTGGAAGCTGAACTGGCGAATGTGCCGATGCGGCGCAGAGTGGGACACGTGATGAAGCGTGTATGGCTCATCGCCGCCTGTATGACCCTGTTGGCCACCGCTGCCATCCTGTTGCTTTTGCCCGCCATGCTCCGAGAATATCCTGCTCCGTCACCCATTCCCCCCTTGACCTCAGAGCCTGCGGTTGAAACACCTGAACCCGTCGTGAATTGGGTTTCCGATCCGACGCTGGTGAGGGTAGAACGGCTCAGCGCTTCAGAGGCCGTGGCGGATCCGAATGTTACGGAGGATGGCAACCTGGTCTCGGTGGAGTCCCAGACCCAGTATTTCGCAAATCAACTCATTCTGATCCATTTTTCCTGCCGCGAGGACGAGCATGTTATGGTGGAACCAAGCTCGTGGCGCAGTGCGCTGAATCCCGTGTACCTGCACACAGCGGAAGGAGACGGTCACACCCGCTCCTACTGGCGGTTCAAGAACGAGGAATTGGACGGTCACATCTCGGTGTCCGAGGAGCTGGAGTACAGCCGATACAAGGATTACTTCGGCCGCCCCGTGACGGTGGAGAACGGCGATGTGCTTCTGTGGCAGTACGCCAATCTTGCCCTTCCCTGCGTGGAGGACAATTTTGTGGATTTCACGGTAGTAGACGATGAAGGAAACATCACGGGCGGCGGCAGTATCTATATCGGTGGGTATGATCTAACCTCCATGAGCAAGAACAAGAAATACTACGGTGAAAGCCAGTACGGAGATTTCGGAGGCTCCTTCGAGGACTTTTGCTTCACCAACGCCATCTACCGTCCCGTGGTGCTGGGTGCCTACCGCTACACCAACGAGGGCGGAGGGGACAATGAAATCCAAGCCCAATGCCTAAAGGAGTTACACGCCCTTGCCCCCGAGCGGCGGGAATCCCTGCTTGCCGATATCAGCGGCGAACTCCTACGGGTATCGGTGCGGGAGGCGCTGGCGGACTACGCATGGGTCATCGGAAAGACGGGGGGCTGGGGATTATCCTCATTCGGAAAGTATCAAAACGAGACCAAATATCTGATCATGAGCTTTGCCAATTCCCTCGACCCTGCCGATCATGAGTATCTGCTGTTTCTCTATGAGGGCACCTACAGGCGGATCACAGGCTGGGAGGTGCATCTCCAAAATGAGTACGGCGACATGATTATAGGCTGCCTGTACCTGGAGGACGGTACCGTGGTGCAGGTGGATCTACGCCATGCAGACCAACCCGTGACCCTCCTGCCGCCCGCGGAAACCGAAACCGCATGACCGCATCACAATGAGAAAGGAAAATACCATGAAAAAGATACTATTATGCGCCCTTACCGCCACGATTCTGCTCACCTCCCTCGCCTCCTGCTCTCGTAGAGGGCAGTACGAAGATCAACTGGAAAGCCAAAAGGAGGCAGCGTCCTTGGCTGAATCTCTGGCCGATGCCCCCCAGGTCGGTGCCAACGGCGAGGCCAACATCATCGGCACCATCGTCGATCCCGCCGATTGGAAGGTCACCATCCAAAAGCAAGGCGATGCGCCCTACTTCGAAGGCAAGACCACCGAGGAGCTGTACGAGATATACAGGCTCAACGGGGATCAATCCATTTTCGCCATCCTGCCGACGGGACGCACGATCATGGCCAGTAACGGAAGCTCGTGGTTCTTCAACAAGCTGACAGGCAACATTCTCCCCTGGTGTCCCGACCAGCTTTGTGACCACGACGGCTCGAACTGTATGTTCGCCACGGTCTGGTCGGACGGCTTCCAAATGGTCAGCTACGTGGGGAAGGAGCATCTTTACTTCATAAATCAGTACCGGGATTTCGTGTATAAGATGTACCGCTGTGATTTCCAGCGCAACAACGTGGAGCTGCTCTACACAATTCCCACCTACGACGGTGTATCCAATTTTGTCGATATCGTCTGCGAGGATGGGAATATGCTGTATTTCCTGGAGGATGATTACGGAGACGTAGGCGGCTCCTCCATCAATTCCCTGAAGCGCTTGAATATGGACACCAAAAAGGTGGAGGTCATCTCGGGGGATCTGAATCTCTGGTGGTGCTACTACATCGGCGGGGAGCTGTACTACCAGCCCCAGAACAGCGTGACCATTTACAAAAACAGCCTGGCCTTCGACCGGGAGCAGGAATTCATGAAGGATTATAAGATCGTCAATTACAACGATCAGTACATCATTTACAGTCCCAACGTCTATTACGGAACCTGGGATGACCTGATGATCGTCAATCTGGAAACGGGAGAGACGCAAGTGCTTCCGTATAATAGCTACCATCTCGCCGGTGATTATCTATACTATACCAAGGGTCTGACGGAGGAGGAGCGGGAGAACAGTCCTCACAAGGAGTATCACGAGTGGGAAAACGATAACGGTCTGAGACCCGGCGGTGACGGCTCGGTCTGGCGCATGAAGATTGGAAGCGATCAAGAAGAGCGAGTATTCCACGCTACCTATCAGGATAAGCCGATTTTTACCAGCATTCAAGGCGTGGATGGAGAGTGCATATGGCTGATGGTCAAGACTTATGAGCAATGGCAGAACTACTACAATCAGGATTTCGTCAGTTCCACTTCAGCGCTCCAGAAAAAAGGATTGATGTCTGATTATCTAGTGGTGGTGGATCTCCACGACGGGACCATGCGGTTTATCGAGACCGAGGGTGCTGTGGAGGAGATTTTCCAGTATAACTGACCACATTCGCATTAGAGAGGAGGTGCATGTTTATGCTTACAAATAAACTGAAAAGATTCGGCCAAAGCAAATTCATCCCGATTCTGCTCACCGTTCTACTTCTCTTTCTGCCCTTACTTACCTCCTGCTCCCGCAGAAGCCAATACGAGGATCAACTGGAGAGCATAAAAGACACCCGACCCGAGTCCCCCTTGGAGGAACAGACAGACCTGAACGGCTTCATCGGCAGCCCCTCGGAGGACTACGCCCTTCCCATCATCAAAAAGACGGGAGAAACGCCCTATTTTTCGGGTAAGACCGAAAACGAGCTTAAGACCATGTGGCGCAAAAACGAGGTGCGGCCCGAGGTCAGTATCCTACCGACGGGCAAGGTTTTCGGAGATACCTTTTATAATAAGCTCACGGGCAACATGAGCAAATGGTGCGCCGATCCTCTGTGCGAATGCGACAGCGAGGCGTGTATTTGGGCGTATGGCTATTCCATCCTGTACGTGAGTCATGATTGGCTCTATTTTTCGGTCGAAAACCAGATCCACGGATACGGACTGTACCGCTGTGACCATCAAAGAAACAACATCGAATTTTTGTACGAGATCCCCGCATTCTATGAAAGCGACGGTCTGAACGGAGGCTATGGGTATTGGGAAGCCATTGAATCGCTTTACGAGGAGGATGGGAAGCTGTATTTCGCGGGGCAAGCCTATGAATCGGGGAAAGGCTCCTTGTTTGCCTGGAAGGTGCTTGATCTGGCCACCAAGGAGGTGACTGTCCTGTACACGGGGAAGTCCGACCAGTTTGTTGAGGCCATAATTGACGGTGACGTCTACTATGAATACGGGAATCGGGATGGAGATAAGCAGATCATTTATAAAACCGATCTGTCCTTTGAAGCTCATGAGGAAGTGTTCAAGGCCATGAAGATCTCATCCTATAACGATACCCACATGGTTCTCCGCGGGTACGTACAGAAAAACGGGTACACCCCGTACTATGTATACGATGTGTCCACCGGCCGGATGACCGAGCTCCCCGGCGGAGGTGACAAGTACAATTTCAAGCTATCCGGAAACTACGTATACTACCAGGACCGCGTCATGGGCGAGGAATTGACGGACGATCCCTTTGCGGAGTACTATTCCTTTACGTGGAAGGGCAACAAGACCGCCAGAACCGACGGCGCGGGAAAGCTCTACCGCATGAATATTGCCACGGGGGAGAGCGAATGTGTCCTGCAGCTCACCTACAAGGACGTGCCCGTGCGCATCGAGTTTTACGAGCCCGACGGTGAGATGGTCTACGTATCCTTCCGCAACCACGAGGAATTTGAGAACTTCTACAATCACGGTGAATTTGACGAGTCGGTGGAATACGATGCCCATAGCTGTGTGGTTGACCTGCACAGAGGAATTCTCACCTTTTTGGAATTTCCCAATGAGGACGAATAGAATACCGCGTAACCATGGAGCAGCCGCATTTTGCGGCTGTTCTTTTCATACTCCCATGAAATCGTGCCAACGGGGTATTTTCCCCATAAATGGATTATGCTATAATGGAATCCCCCCAAAATTTTTTGAATGATGATTACAGATCCGCCAAAAAACGCGGACTGAATGGATAGAGGGAGAAAAGGAGGTGAGGATATGCGCTCCGACGAAAAACAAAAGCGGGAGGATCGCCGTATCGTGGAGCTTTTCTGGAAGCGGGACGAAGCGGCCATCGCGCTGACCGCCGAGCGGTACGGGCGGAGCCTGTACTCCATCGCCTACAACCTTCTTCACGATGATTGTGACACCGAGGAGGTGCTTAACGACACCTACCTGGACGCCTGGAACAGCATCCCGCCCGCCAGACCCGACTGCCTGTTCGCGTTTCTGGTCAAGGTGGTTCGCGGCAATGCTCTGAACGCCTATGAGCACCGCCATCGGGAGCGTCGGATCCCGCCCCACATGGTGGTCTCCCTCTCCGAGCTGGACGACTGTTTAGGGCGGGACGATGCCGCCGCGGAGGAGGACTCCCGCACCATCGCGGCCGTCATCAGCCGCTATCTGGAGCAGACCACCGAGCGCAGACGCTTCATTTTTGTGTGTCGCTACGGCTGCGGAGATCCCATCCGCAAGATTGCGGGGATGTTGAAGGTCAGCGAATCCACCGTCAATAAGGAGCTGGCCGCCATGCGGGAGGAGCTGCGCATACAACTGGAAAAGGAGGGTATCACCATATGAAGCATGAAAAGAAATACGAGATCATGGGGCTTCTGGATGACCGCATCTATGAGGAGGTCCTGCAAAAACGGGAGGAACTCACCCGCGGGGGCGTACACCGAACAGGCAACCGCCCCCGACGAATGCTTTTGATCGCCGCTTGTGTGGCTCTGTTGGCCGTAGGGGTAACGGCGGCGTTCCTGCCGGCTATGCTGTCGGATCCCGGTGTGGACACGCCCCCCACGACCGAGAGCACCGAGAGCGAGAGTGCCGCCACGCCATTTCCCGACGCGGAGTGGGTGGAGGATCCCACCATTGTGCAAGTACAGCGGTTGAGTGTGGGAGGTAATTTTGACACAGCAAACATCCTTACGGCCAAGGATGATACGGTTACGGTAGAGACCGAACAGCGTCTGGGTCAGCGGCTCATTCTGTTGCAATTCAGATGCAGGGAGGGTGAGCGGATCACCGTGACCCCCGATGAGGGCGGTGCGCTGTTTGAGACGGTGCAGATCGAGTATAACCAATACCCGATCTGGTCGGTGTGGAACCCGGAGAAGGAGGAATACTACCCCGCTTGGGAATACCTCAATGTGAATACCGAGGAGAAGCGCGCCTCTCTCGGGCAGTCGGTCGTCATCACGAAGGACACTGTACTCCTGTGGCAGTATCCGAACATCTCTCGTCCTTGCATTGAAGACAATTTTGTGGATTTCACGGTCACCGACAACGAGGGGAACATTACGGGGGGCGGCAGTATCTATATCGGTGGGCTTGACTTGACCACGGTCAGCGAAAACAAGACCTACTACGGCGGCAGTACAGGTATCACCTACGTGCACCTCAACGCCTCCTACCGTCCCGTCCTGCTGGGGGCGTACCGCTACGCCGAGGGGAGCAAGGTGGATGCCGACACCCACGCCAAAAAGCTGGCCGCGTTGCACGCTGAGGCGGAAAGAGTCCGCCAAGGGCTGTTCGATAACCTGAGCGAAGACTATTTCCGCCTGTCCTACCGTGTTTTTCTTCATAAATATAAGGATAAAAATCATCACGGTATTTTTTCGGGTACGATCCACCGTGATGTCTCCTATGATCGCTATGCCTATGTGGAGATTTTGGATGAAGATGTCAAGAGACAATTTTTCCTTTATAACGGCACTTGCCAGCCCATCACAGAATGGGAGATCTACACCGCCGACGAGTACGGCTATACCGTCACGGGTAAGCTCACCTTGGAGGACGGTACTGTGGTGATGGTGGATATTAACAGTCCCGACGCCATGTATACGTTCATTCCTCCCGTCGAGTCATGAAACAGAAAGGGAATCAAACCATGAAAAACGCCCTACTCATCACTCTATCCGCCATCTTTCTGCTCACCTCCCTTGCCTCCTGCTCCCGCCGTGGGCAATACGAGGATCAACTGGAGAGCCAGAAGGAAGCCGAATCTCTGGACGCAATACCCGAAACAAACGGAAACATTACGGGCGAGAGCGCGCCCGATTATGCAACCCCTGTCATGCTGAAAACAGGAAGTACGCCCTTTTACGAGGGGAAAACCCTTGAAGATTTGCAAGCGATCAGCCGAGGATGTGGTAATATCAGAATCAGTTCGATCCCCACAGGACGGCTGTACGACAATGCGGATGACACTAAGCAGTTTTTTTACAATAAATTGACCGGTAATTTCAGTAATTGGTGCAGCGATCCCTTGTGTGATGGTAAGGATTGCATTTGGTTAAGATCCGGTTTGTATTTTCAGTATATTTCGGACGATTATATATACTTTTTAGCAAGTATGGATGAAAAGGGCAGTACATACGGCGTTTTTCGTTGCGATTTTCAAAGAAATAACATTGAAAAAGTTTTGGATGTTGCCTATTATCAAGTGCCGCAAGATAATGACGGAGATGGCAGAGTTGATGGCTATTATGGGTATATGGACGATATTGAAGTTTTTTATGAGAAAGACAATATTTTATACTATTTACAAGTAGCCTATAATGCAGATGATGCGGATGGCATTGGTTCGTTGTATGCCATGGATGTGCGTAATGGGGCAAAGGAACTGGTTTCAGGGAAAATAGATTTAGCCTCCGTTGCAATCGTAAATAATATGGTTTTTTATTCAACCGCGAATAATCCGGACGATATCTATCAAACCGATTTATCTTTCTCCAATGCCAAACTGCTTCAAAAAAATGCCTTTATTCAAGTATATAATGACCGATATATTTTTTTGAGAGAACGCCAAGGTACGGACAAATTCATATATGATACGCAAAGCGATACTATGGTTACACTGGAGATTAAAGGTAGTGATTTCGCACTGTCCGGTAATTACGTATACTACACTAAAAATTTAACAGACGAAGAGATTGCTGAAAGCCCATTGAAGGATTATTACACGTATACATGGGAGGAAGTAAGACCCAGACCCGGTGCAAAGCCCATTATAAAGGAGACAGATACCCAAGGTGCAGGGAGGATCTACCGCGTATACATTGGTGCAGAAAAAGTGACTGAAGAATGTGTGTTCCAGCTTACTTATAAAGATATTCCCGTTCGAATTAAAGATTTTGAAATTGATGGTGAAGCGATCTATATTTCTTTCCACAATTATGAGGGTTTCAAGAACTTCTACAATCAAGAGTTTTCCGGGAACGAATATGCGACTGTTTGTTATGCAGTTGCTGATTTGCAAAACGGAAGCGTGACCATTCTTGAAATACCGCAGACTGAATGAATATTCTGTGTAACCACCCCAAAATAGAAAGGAAACTCTATTATGAAAAAAATCATTATGTTAGCCTTAGTCACCGCACTTTTGGTGACCTCCCTCGCCTCCTGCGCCCGCACCAGGCGAAACGAATTTGAGAACATTTTGGAAAGCCGGAAGGAGGCAGAGTCTCTGGCTGAATCCCTGGCCGACGTACCCCAGGTCGGCGCCAACGGCGAGGCCAATATCATCGGTACCATCATCACCCCTGCCGATTGGAACGTGAGCGTCCAAAAGCTGGGAGACACGCCCTACTTTGAAGGAAAAACCACCGAAGAGCTGTTCGAGCTATACAGACAGAATGGCAAGCAGGAGATTTTTGCCATTATGCCCACGGGCCGCACGATTCAGGCCAATAACGGCAGTACGTGGTTTTACAACAAGCTGACGGGTAACATCCTCCCCTGGTGTCCCGACCAGCTCTGCGACGGCGGGGAGGACTGTATGTTCAATTTGGCTTGGTCGGATAGCTTTGAACTCGTCAGCTACGTAGGCAAGGAGCATTTCTATTTTAGGAATATGTATAAGGACTTTGTCTATAAGCTCTATCGCTGTGATTTTCAACGCAATAACGTGGAGCTGCTGTATACCATTCCCACCTACGATGGCGCATCGAACAATATTGAAATCGTCTGTGAAGAAGGAAATATACTGTATTTCCTGGAAGCGGGCTACGGCGGCCAGGGTGGCGCGGCCGTTACCTCCCTGAAGCGCTTGAATATGGACACCAAGAAAGCCGAGGTCATCTCGGGAGATCTGTCTTTCTCTTGGTGCTACTATATTCGAGGGGAGCTATACTATCAACTCCGTGGCAGTGAGATCATTTACAAAAACACGCTGGCCTTCGATCAGGAAACGGAATTTCTGGACGAACAGAGGATTGCCAATTACAGCGACAAGTACATCATTTACAGCCCCAACATGGAATACGGAGAATCTGACGATCTGACCATCTATAACATAGAAACAGGCGAGACTCGCACCCTCCCCGATAACGGCTATGAGCTTGCAGGTGATTATGTGTACTATACCAAAATGATCACGGCCGAAGAGCTGGAAACACATCCCCACAAGGACTACTTTTCATGGAAAAATGATCACCGCTTTACGCCGCGTCAGGATGGTATCGTCTACCGCATGAACGTGAATACCGGCGCAGAGGAAGTGGTGTGCTCTGTCTACTACAAGGACAAGCCTGTTCAGCTAAGCCTCTTGGGTGTGGATGGCGAGTGCATTTGGTTGACTATCCAGAACTATGAGCAATGGCAGAACTATTACAATCAGGATTTTAACGGAAACACGGCCATGAGGGATTATTTGGTGGTGGTGGATCTCCACGACGGTACCATGCGGTTTATCGAGACCGACGGCGCGGGGGAAGAGATCCGACAGTATAGCTAATAAAGGCGAAGGTGCGAAGCCATGTTTACATACGAATGCAAAAAACTCATCAGCAACAAATTCATCCTCGGCCTGTTCATCATCCTGTTTTTCCTGAACGCCCTGTTGTCCTACTCCGAGGCCAAGCATGATCCCGCAACCGACCTGTCCGAGGACGTGCTGGCCGCTCTGGAGGCCTATAATGATGACCCCGAGGCGTGGAAGGCCGAGTATGACCGCCTGACCACCTACTACAACGAGGTGTTCCTGCCCGAAATGGAGCAGGCCAGGCAGGAGTTCCTCGAGAAGAACCCTGGAGCTCAAGGCTTTATGTTTGAGAATGACGAGCATTCTCAAAAGTACTGGGACTACTTCACCGCTCAGCGGTATATGGCTGAGTTAGACTCCTACCCCAAGGACCTGAAGCGAGTCGTCAAGGCCGCCATTATCGCGAAAGAAGACTACCTCGCCTCGGGTGTGACCGAAAACGACTACGAATACAAGTACCAGTCCGACATTGAGTACATCTACGAGGTCAACTCCCTCATTCCTATCGACTACGAATACGCCGTGGGCTGGGACGAATACCACGCCTATACCAGCGGAAACGTCCTGCTCGTCATGCTCATGCTGGTGCTTGCCCCCGGCCTGTGCATCGAGGAATTCTCCTCGGGCATGTACCCCATCCTCCATGCCACCAAGAAGGGCAGACTGCACACCTTCCTGAACAAACTGGGCGCACTGGCTCTGTTCACTACCCTCGCCGTGGTGCTGTTCACCGCCACCTCCTTGGCCTTTTACGGTGCAAGCTACGGGTTCTCCTCCCTCGGCAACTTTGTCCAGGTCTTTGAGGACTTCAAGTTCTGCCCCGAGATCATCACCGTGGGCGAGCTGCTGGCCGTGTCGGTGCTGACCAAGATTTTAGTTTTGTTTGCCCTCGGCACCCTCATTATGCTGCTCTCGGTGTTCATCAAGAAGTACGCCCTGACCTTCGTGGCATCCCTGGGCGCTGTGGCGGTCAACTTCGTGCTGTATTTCTTTATCTCGTTGGAGCAGACGGGCTCCTTTGATATGCTCAACCTGTTCACGGTCATGGACATCAAAACGGCATACACCCGCTACTACTCCCTCAACGTATTTGAGGAATCCGTCCCCTATATTCCGCTGTCCATCGGCCTGTTCGCTGTCCTTGCTCTGGCCTTCGCCGCCCTGTCTGCTTTCGCCTTCTGTCGCACCCAAGGCGCGGTCAAGATCAAGACCAAGAAGCCCATCAAGCTCCCCGCAAGAGCCATCCCCATGCCCTGCCGCACCCTGTTCGGCGCGGAGATGGGTAAGCTCCTGCTGGCGAATAAGTTCATCATCATTGTGGCGGTCGTTCTACTGGCTAAGGGCTTTATCGCCGCCGAAACCTTTACTTATACCGAATCCTTTACGGATAGCGTTTACAAAGAGTACATGGTTCTTTTGGAGGGCGAGATCACCGACGGCAAGCTGGCCTACATGGAGGCCGAGCGTGACCGCATCGACACCGCCAAGAACAGCTTTAACCAGGTCGTGGCCGATTACCACCAAGGCAAGATCACCCAACAGGAATACCTTGCATTTGTCGATGAATACGACTACGCCAAGGACCGTGACAGCCATTT
>JAGBAS010000058.1 GCA_017938885.1 Clostridia bacterium | reverse complement strand
CCACCATGCCAAGACCGAAGTCGGCCACCTCCATGTTAGCCTTTTCCTCCTCGGTGAGGGTGATGTGGGCTTTCTCAAAGTAGGCAAGGGCGAGCTTTTGGCGCTCGGCGATCTCGGATTTTTTCATGGCTTTGCTCCTTATGATTGTATATCAAATTTGGGTTTATCGGTCTGTTTGAAGGAACAGATCAGAATGCTTTTCGTTGGCGGGCGCACACATAGGTGCGCCCCTACCGAGCATCAAAAAGCCGAAATGTTATGATCCAAAATAAAAGATCAAGGTAGGGGCGCACCTGTGTGTGCGCCCGTTACATAGCGGTCTTATCGTGCATATCCGGTGACATACGCACCGATAAACCCCAATTTACAAGCTTCCCTTCCCATACATCCCGATCAGCTCGCGGATATACCCCGCGTCCCGCATCCCGCTGACCGAATCCTCGGCGGCGAGGTTGCAGGCGGCGGCACCCGAGGCGAATTCCAGGATCTCGGCGTCGGTGTAGCCGTTGTAGATGCCGTAGAGGCACCCGGCGGCGAAGGAGTCCCCCGCGCCCACGGTACCCTTGATATAGCCCGCAGGGAGCCTCAGGGAGGGGACCTCCGTGAAGGTGCCGTCCGCCGACAGGCAGAAGCCCGCCTCGGGACAGTGGACGATGACACGCTGGCCTACGCCGTGGGACATGAGCTGCTCCATGGTGGCGCGGACGTTGGCAGTGAGCAGCTTCCCGTCCTCGTCTCTGGGAGGAAGCCCGGACACGCCGCAGGCCTCGATCTCGTTCATGATGGCGTTGTCGGTGTAGGGCATGGCGGCCGGGATGCGTTGGGCGAACTTGTCGTTTATGCTGCTCACCACGTCCACCGAGGTCCGGATCCCCTCCCCCTGAGCCGCCTTGAGGAAACGTGCAAGGGCGGTACCGTACTCGTCGTCGGGCGCGTCGAAGCCATCCAGGAGGTGGATGTAAGCCACGTGAAGCATACGGCAATTCAGGGTGGAGAAGTCAATATCTGCCGGGGTAAACCGGGCGTTGGCACCTCTGTGGTGGAAAAAAGTGCGCTCCCCCGTGTCGCGGAGGGTCATGACGTCGGAAAAGCCCGTAGCAGTCCCGGGCTCCACCAGCACGCCCGCCGTGTCGATGCCCACCCGTTGCAGTTCGCTCTGGGCGTAGCGGCCTCCCTCGTCATCCCCCCGCTTGCCCAGAGCGGACAGGGGCAGGGTGGGGTCGATCTTGGCCAGGCTGATGAGAGTATTGGGCACGCTCCCGCCCACGGCGCGGGACATGGCGGTGATGTTCACCAGCATTCCTTTTTCGGGGAAGGACTCGATGATCTTGACCTCGTCGGTGAGGATGTTCCCCGCCACGGCGATGCCGTTTCGTTCCCCGCGAATGAGGGTGTCCAGGGTCACGCCGAACAGATCGGCCAGGCGCACCAGCTGGGGGGTCTCGGGATAGCCCGCGCCCCGCTCCCATTTGCTGACGGTCTTATTGCTGACGTACAGCCGTTCCGCCAGCTCGGTCTGGGTCAGACCCATTTTGCGGCGGAGACGGGCGATATTGCGGGAAATGTGGATGTCGGAGGTACGGTTTTCCATGAAAATTCTCCTTTCGGGGGAATCCATTTCTATTATATCTCCTTTTCGGAGATTTGTCAACCGACTTTTCGTTGACCGATGGGACAATTACTCGTTGTCGGAGTCTACGGTTCGTAGATTCCCCGTTTTCAGAATGACCAGCCGCCCTGCCATGGCCAGGAGCGTACCACCGCCCACGGTCAGGGTGTAGGCGAGGTTCATGGACTGGGAGCCGAAGAAGATGCCCACGGCTTGGCAGACCACCGCCAGCCCCACGGTGAGCCACAGGAGCTTGCTTGCCCCGCAGTCGCGGATGAGGCCGCTTATCCACAAGCAGGTGAAGGCGAGGGAGATCAGCCAGACGGCGAAGGACCAGTAGGTGTTGAATTCGGTAAACCTCCGCACCATTTCGTAATCATCCGCATACCGCTCCAGGGCTACGATCACGGCGGAACGCAGAACCGTCATGACCAGGTTTACGGATTGCACCACAAGGTAGCCACAAACGCCTCGGCGTACCCGTTTACTGTGGCTGACCTGCTCCATGAGGAAGCAGAGGGCGAGGGCGGCGGCCACCAGGGCGGGGTAGGCGGCCTCACGGGCGTCAGTCGAGGCTTCGGCCAGCAGTTCTCCGAAGGTCACACCTGCGGGAAGCTCTTGGGTCATGCCGTACTGCGCCACCCACGCGGCCAGAATTTGGCAGATGAACACCTCAGCCTGCTTGCCGATGGCGATAATAAGGGCAATGAAGGTACCGCGCTTGAGGTTTTTGGGGGCCTCCTCGTCGTAGTTCAGCTTCTCCAGGAGGGAGAGGAGGAAGTAACCCACCCCCAGATCGTAGACCGTGAGGGCGTAGGCGATCCCGATGGCGTTGAAGTAAACCGTGGACATATGGGTGAGGAAATCCACCACCGCCGCCGCGCCGAAGGGGATCAGCGCGTACAGGGCCAACCTACCGATATTGCGAAGCACGTGACCGTAGTAGCCCCAGCCCGTCTCGTGGATGAAGGTGTAGTTGAAGCTGATCCGGCGCCGCTTGAAGGCGAAGAAGAAGTACACGCACCCCAGGACCTCCAGCTGCATGAGCAGTTCATTGATGGGGTAGTCGTTCAGCCCGCTCTGGGAGCGCAGGGGGATGGATAAGGCGTACCCCGCCACCGTCATAATGAGGAAGACCTTCCCCGCCGTAAGGTAGTAGCGGTGCTTTTCAGCCACCCGCCGCTCGTCCCGTCCAAAGCCCCAGCGGATAAAACCAATGAAGAGGATGACGGTGCCCGAGGCAATAACCACGATCTCGGAGACGAACAGAGAGAGGGAGACCCCCACGGCATTTCCCAGAAACAGCAGGCGGGACAGGGCAAACACAGCGGTATACAGCACCGCCCAGAGGATACCCCATTGGTAGATACGGCCGCTCTCGTAGTTGATGCGCTCGTCTTCAAAGCCGCGAATTTCGTTGTTGAGCATTTGATCTTGTTCCATGATTATTCCTCCCAAAACAGTTCGTCCAAGGTCTTCCCCAGCTCCCGACAAATGCGGATGCAGAGGGCAATGGTGGGGTTATAGTCTCCGTTCTCGATCATGTTGACGGTCTGGCGGGAGACCCCCACCCGCTTCGCCAGCTCCGCCTGGGACAGGTCCAGCTCCTGCCTCGTCTGCTTCATTTTCTCATTGGCCATGAATGCTCTCCTGTCAAATATAGTTGACATTTCGGTGGTATCAGTATAGCACAGGCCGGGGAGAATGTCAAGTATAATTGACATTTTTCAAAGGATACTTTTCGTAGACTCAGCGGAAGGGAAAGTTCATCCCAAACAGCCATCAAAAAACGGCCCACCGAAGTGAGCCGTTTTACCGGTTGATTCTATTCGGGGAGGATCTTGAAGTCCTTCAGATACATCTTATCATCGGGCGCGCAGGAGGAGAAGAAGTCCATGCGGATCTCGTGGATGGTGCCCGACCAGAAGCCGGTCTCGGACAGATCCACCCGTACCGTATGCCACTTCCCGTCGGCCTCCACCTCTACCACGGTGGAGACACCCCCTGTGGCGTTCTCGACGCCGCCCGTGCAGAGGAACAGCTCGGTCTGGAAGGTGCGCTGGCTGGCGCTGCGGGGGATCTTGTAGGTGAACTCCAGAATGGGGTAGAACATGGCGTCGTACTGCTTGCCGATGAGATCGTAGTCAAAGCTGAAGTAGGGATCATAGCACTCGTAGTCGGGGCGAAGAAGAAGGCCGTTCTCCTCGGTCAGCTCCACAGTACAGCGGCTCTCTCCCGTGACGATGGCCAGATCCTCTTGGGTCTTGAAGGTGAGCTGTAGCTCGGGTGCCTCCTCCACGTCGAAGATGTCGTTCCCCGTACCGTCGCCCCACTGCTTATTGAGCCACCACAGGCGCATGGTCAGCCAATCGGTGACGAAGGTGCCCGCGTCGGCGTGCTCGCTGAAGGTGGACAGATCAGCCGCGCTGTGGTGATGGATGAGAGTGCGGTGAACAGGCTTCTCCCAACGGTCCCAGTCGCGGTTGAAGGCGGCGTCGTAAGCGTGGTTCACCGAGATCATTTCCGAGACCACGGTCTTGAGCTCGGTGTAGTTCTCCTGCCAGTGCTCCCGGATCATGTCCTCAAACCACGGAATACGGCCCAACAGGACATACAGGAAGTTGACCCGAATGCCCTCGCTCTCAGAGAAGTTGGTGGCGTAGAAGCCGGTGTAGGAGTGGGTGGTGGAGTAGTGGGTGTTGGCCATGGAGAAGTCGAAATCCCAGGGCGCGGCCAGAGTCAGGACGCCGTCCCCCTCGGGAGAGAGATCCACGTACATGTTGAAGGCCATAGCGTCCAGGTTCTTGCAGATCTCGTCCAGGATGCACATGGACACGGCGGACTCCAGGTTGAACACGGCGGAGATGGTCTCGATCTGCTTCTCCTCGTCGGTTACAGCCCACTCAAAGGAGCGCTTGGGGGTGAGCCGTCCGTCGCGGTGAAGGGTAAAGTATTCGTTCTCATAGATCGCCCTCCCCATCACCTGGAACACCCCCGCCACGTAGCGGGAGACGTATTCCTTCTGCTCTCCGGTGTAGGTGCCGCCCGAGAGGGTGAAGTTGATGGAGTGGTAGTAGCGGGTCTGACCCGTGCGGTCGGTGATGTGGAGATCTATGGGGATGTTGATCAGCTCAGGCTCATCCGCCTGGCCGCCCACGCCGATCATAAGGTAGCCGTGCTCCAGGGAGTTGTCGCCGTCCTCCTTCTCGGGGATGTCCACGCGGCCTCGGTTCATCTGGGTCTGCTCGCAGAGGAGGTAGACCCCGCGGTACTCGCCGTTGAGGTAGACCTCCACGTGGGTACAGTCGGAGGAATAGTACTGGCTCTCCATGAGAGCCTTGGCGAACTTGAAGGTGCCGAAGGTGCGGAGCATGGAGCCGTCGTAGTAGTCGGCCATGAGCACCCAGCTCTTGTAGGCGCGGCCGCCATTGAGTCCCAGCATCTCCTGCTTGGCGTCGAACTTCAAACGGAAGGGCTTCTTGGGCGCGCCGAAGGTGGAGTTTCCGCGGGCGCGGATGTTGACCCCCACGTTCTCAAAGGCGAACTTCTCGTGGCAATTCGACAGAGTGGCGGTGCCGTGCTTGTAGTGATCCTTGGAGGTGACGTCGTGGCCGTCATCGGTATAGATATCCAGGCGGGGCATGGGCCGCTCGTCGGTCTCGGGCTCGGGGACCGTCTCGGGGGGCAGAGTCATGATCTCCCCCGCTGTGGGAGCGGTATCCTCGGCGGTTTCCCCTTGGGTATCAGCCGGCTCAGCCGTGTCGGTAGGCTCGGGGGTATCCGAGGGATCGCTATCCTCGGGGAGGGTCAGAGAACCGCTCCCGGTTGTTTCGGGCATGGCGGGCTCTCCCGTGGCGGGATGGGTCTCGGCGGCTACGGTGTCTTTGGGCTGATCGCCGTCACAGGCAGTCAGCAAGCCGCAGAGCAGAACCCCGCACAAGAGGCAAAGAGCCGTGACCCACAGGGCTTTTCTGTGGAATGTGAGGTGAATCATAGCCTCTCTCCTTACATATGGTACAGCTGAGAATCAAAGAGTCGTTTCTCCCTCTCGGTTACATCAACGCCTCAAACTGGGTGAGCGCATCCTTGAACGAAGCCATAGCCGCCTCGAAGGCGTCCTTCTTGGTGAGATCCACGCCCGCCAGCTTCAGAAGCTCCACGGGGCTGTCGGAACCGCCCGAGGACAGGAACTTGAAGTAGTCCTCCACGGCGGGTGCACCCTCGGTGTAGATGCGCTCGGCGATGGAGATGGCGGAGATGATGCCCGTGGCATACTTGTAGACGTAGAAGGCGCGGTAGAAGTGGGGGATACGGGCCCACTCGTAGGCGATCTCGGGGTCGGAAATGACAGAGCGGCCGTAGTACTTCTTGTTGAGCTCCAGGTAAGCGTCGCACAGGGCGTCCTTGGTCAGGGGCTGGCCCTTCTCGGCCATGTCGTGAGCCATAAACTCGAACTCGGCGAACTGGGTCTGGCGGAAGCAGGTGGATTTGATCATGTCCATGTAGTAGGACAGGAGATACTTCTTGAGGTCTGCGTCCTCGGTCTTGCGGAGCAGATGCTTGAGCAGCAGTACCTCGTTGACGGTGCTGGCCACCTCGGCTACGAAGATCTTATAGTCGGCCTTCTCCTGGGGCTGATTGCGCTCGGAGTGGTAGGAGTGCATGGCGTGACCCAGCTCGTGGGCGATGGTAAAGACGTTGTTGGTGGTGGGCTGGTAGTTGAGCAGAACGTAGGGGTGCTTCAGACCGTAGACGCTGATGGAGTAGGCACCGCTCCGCTTGCCCTCGGTCTCCTCCACGTCGATCCAGCCGTTATCGTGAGCCTCCTGGAGCAGGTCCTGGTAGTGCTCGCCCAGGGGTGCCAGTCCCTCCTTGACCAGCTTGAAGGCATCCTCGTAGTCCAGCTTCAACTCGGCGTCGGCCACCAGGGGCAGGTAGAGATCGTACATATGCATCTTGTTCATGCCCAGGACCTTTTTGCGGTCGCGGAAGTAACGGTGGAGCAGGGGCAGGCCCTTGTTGACGGCGCGAAGCAGGTTCTTGTAGACCTTGACGTCCACGTCCTCGGAGGACAGAGCCTTGTCCAGGCAGGACTCGTAATGACGTGCCTTGGCCAAGAAGATATCCTTATCCACGTTGCCGGTATAGGTGGCGGTGATGGTATTGATGAGCCCGATGTAGGCCTTGTAGTAGGCCTGGAATACCTTCTTACGGACTCTGACGTCGGGGTGATGGAGCAGGACGCCGTACATACCGTGGGTGACGGTGACGTCCTCTCCGTCCACCTTCACCGTGGGGAAGGGGAAGTCGGCGTTATCCAGCATACCGAAGACCTGCTGGTAGCCGCCGAAGACCCGGGAGCCCTGGGACAGGAGGGTCTCCATCTCCTTGGACAGGACGTGAGGCTTGTCCTTGATGATGCACTTGATGGTGTAGTCGTAGTCCGCCATGCGGGGGTCGGCGGCGAAGGCCGTGAGGGTCTCCACGGGGAGAGCGGTCAGCTCGGGGGTGAT
The DNA here is from genome assembly GCA_017938885.1 of Clostridia bacterium. Lineage (GTDB taxonomy): Bacteria > Bacillota > Clostridia > Oscillospirales > CAG-272 > CAMEON01. Next base: position 11,134 of record JAGBAS010000058.1, on the reverse strand, counting down.
GAAGGCGGTAGCCCCCGACACCTTCATGCCCAGCATGGAGAAGCGAGCAGACAGGGCGGTAAATTCCGAATTGCGGCTGTCCTCGTCGTGGCGCATATGGGCGTAGACGGCCAGCTTGTTGAGCTTGAGGATCAGCGCGTTGAGCCGCTCCATGCAGGAAAGCACGGTCTCGACCGTGTTCAGCTTACCCTCGAATTCCGAGAAGTCCAGCTCTCCCTCGCACTCGGCGTACAGGGCGTTCCACGCCTCGACGCTCTCGAAAATATCCTCGACACGCCATTTGAGGTTGGCGGGCACCTGACTGCGATCCTTTGCCATGGTAAAAATCCTCCTGTGTATGTATGGTATTTGTTTGCAGAGATAGTTTATTATAGCATATTTCACCACACAAAGCAAGCATTTTCCGAAAGTTTCGTGAAATCTTCACGGAATCTTTACGATTGGGGAGGGGATTTCAAATTTGGGTTGATCGGTGGGTTGGCAGTGACCTTGATTAGCCTTCCCCATGCGGTGCCATCCGCAAGCGGATGCGGGGGACCGCGAAGCGGTGGATGAGGAGAGCCATACGCAGAAACCATCCGGGTGTGAATTCTCTTGAATAGACAAGGAAAAAAACTGACACCCGGAAGGTAATCTGAAACCCGCTCTCCTCATCCGTCACCCGCTAAAGCGGGTGCCACCTTCCCCGCTGGGGAAGGCTAAGGAACGCGGTGGTCTCCCCGGTAAACCCCAATTTAACAAACCAAAATACCTCCCCGCGAAAAAAACGTGGGGAGGGAAAAAAATATCAAAGCTTTTCGTCCATGCGGCAAGGGATGAGCTTCCCTTCCCGCACGCGGTAGGTAGCGGCCTCGTAGGTACCGAGGGTCAATGCCTCGCACACATCCAGCGAAGGACACTTCACCGTAACCATAGCTTCCCCGTCGGTAGGGTTGAACAGACGGAGCAGGGTATCCTTTCCGTCCTCGGTTTGCTTGAGCGCGGTGAGGGTGACGGGGGAATCCTGAGACAGGGTCAGGAAGGGGACTCGGCCCGTCGGGATGCCATCGGGGTCGAAGCCATCTCCCGAGGGGAAGATATTGACCGCCATGGGGGTCTCGTTGAAGGTCAGGGCGTGTCTTGCGGTGTCGGTATCGGCGACGTCTCCCGCCATGAGACGGATGGAGAAATCACGCTCCCCTTGCTCCATATAGTCGGCGTGACGGTCGGAGGGGAGGATGGGGCGGTCGCCCAGGGGGTGTGTCGTATAGCCGGGGCTGTGGAGAAGTGTCAGATACAGCGTGCCGTTATCCCAGGACGAGCCGTAGATACCGCGGTTGAGGATATTCAGCCGACCGCCGTCGGGGGAGGTGACCGTGATATACTTGTGACCTACGTTCTCCACGCCGTTTGGCTTCATAGGCTCCTCGCCGAAGGCTACCTCCACAGCGGGAGTGCAGTTGGGATCGGCGGGGGTCAGACCCAGCTTGAAGAGCTTGCGCTTCTCCTGATTCACCACCCGCACGTCCACGTCGATGACGGGGGCCTGTTTGGAAAGCTTATACCACACCCGGGCGCGGGAGCCCTCATAGCCGAAGACGACCTCCACTACGGTGCGGACGGGGCCGTCCTCAATGATGCGGATGGAGGGGATGGTGGCGTTCTGATCCGAGAACTTGGTTCCCTCCTCCTCCGAGAGCAGGGTGAAGCTGCCGATCTTGTCCCGCCACTCGCGGAAGGTCATGCCCCAGGCATCGTGGCGGTCCTGCATGACGTCGATGGTGCAGGAATCCTTGCCGAGGTAGGTCTTCCCCCCCGCAGTGAGGCGGTCGATGAGGCCTGTTTTGCGATTGATCTCCACCGCCATGTGGGGAGTGATGAACAGCATGATCTCGGGGTCGTCGCCGAAGAGGGCAACAGGGTCCCCCACGGGCTTCTTGTCCAGCACCTCGATCTTGCAGTCGAAGCGGTTCATGGCCATGGGGGCCAGCTCGGCGCGGAAGATGACGCGCTTGCGCCAATCCAGGGGGATGTTGGAGTTCTCCTTCTCGCACTGGGAGGGGAGACGCACGCCGTCGCGGTAGGCCACGGGGCTGTGGAAGGTGCCCGTCCAGTTCTGGTCCGCCAGCATGAATTCGCACAGGATGTCCTCGGTGACGGGGTAGGGGTGGGGATTGTAGACCAGCACGGGGATCTCGCCGGTGGGTGCCTCGGGCTCCCCGTCGGACAAGGCCATGAAGGCCCGCATACGGAGGCGGGAGAGGATCTCCAGGGCGTGGTCCATCATGCGCAGAGCCATCTCCTCGGCGGGAAGGATGGAGGAGCCGGGGAGCACGTCGTGGAACTGCACCGTCAGCATATCGTACAGCACCTCACCGAACTCCTTTTCGGGGTAGGTTCCCTTTCCGAGACCGCAGAGGTGGGTGTACATCTTCTCGGTGGAGAAGAGCATATTCTCGGTCTGGCGGTACTTCTGCTTCAGGCGGACCTGGCTGGTGTAGCAGCCGGGGGCCCAGAGGTTGATATCGGCCTCGTGGCGGGGGAGATCCACCCCGAATTTCTTGACGTCGGCGAAGTAATTTTCGGGGGTGGAGTGAATAACCTCCACACCCTGCTCGGCGCTCTCCTTGATGTAGTCGTTCAGAGCGCGGATATCCTCGCGGGAGGGGCCGCCGCCGTGGTTGCCCACGCCCCAGAGGACAAAGCCCAGGCCGTTCCCTATGTCGCGGTTCTCGCAGGCGCGGACCTTCTCCATGGAGCGGCCCAGGGAGGAGCTGTAGCCCTCGTGGGCTCGCTGACCCATAACGGTGGAACCGTCGTAGCCCACCCAGGTGAAGGTCTCGGAGGGGAGGGCGCAGTTGCCGGGATCGGGACGGCAGAAGAGGTAGGAATCGTAGCCCGACTTGGCCAGGATCTGCACCAGTCCCCGGGTGTGGCCGAAGGGATCGAAGTTGATGGCGGTGGTGGGCTCCTTGCCGAACTTCTCGGCGAAGTAGCGGCGGCCCTCGGTGACCTGACGGGCAAAGCCCTCGCCCGAGGGCATATTGCAGTCGGGCTGGACGTGCCAGCCGCCCATGATGTGCCATTTGCCCAGCTTCACCAGCTCTTGGATCTCGGCAAACAGGGCGGGCTCGTACTCCTCCACCCAGCGGTAGATGAGGGACTCGTTATGGCAGAAGATGTAGCCGTCGAACTCACGGCAGAAGCGGGCGGCGCAACGGAAGGTGGACAACGCCGAGGCCGCGCCCTCCTCCCATTCCCATTGCCAGATGGGGTCGAGGTGGGCGTTGGAGATGAGGTGGAGCTTTTTCATGGGGGGTTCCTTTCTGTATGGATTTTGAAAGAATCTCTGATGGGGAGAGCTCGCACCCGAAGGGTGCATATCGAGCCGCCCAAGCGGCATATCGAGCCACAGGCATATCGAACCCCCGCAGGGGGTATATCGACAAAAATCGGTTGAAATGTCCCGAAGGGACACCCCTTCGGGACTCGATATATGCCTTATGGCATCCGATATGTCCTTGCGGACTCCATATGCGCTTCGCGCGAGATGGGAGCGTTCAATTTTGGGGAACGGGGAACAGCACCTCGGACTCAGGACGGCCGAAGTCGGGGATACCGTTCTCGTCAAAGGTCACGGGGGCAATCCAGACCGAGCGGCCGTCCCAACCCGTGCCCGACTGCGAGTTGCCATGGTAGATCATCCAGACACTGCCGTCTGCGGCGGTGGTGAAGGAGGCGTGACCGGGGCCGTAGCAGGTGTCGTATCGCTTCCGGAATACGGGAGTATCCGACTTTTCCCAGTCGGCGGGATCCATGGGGTCATCCCCCGCAAGGGTCAGCATACCCAGGCAGTAGTCGTCCCGCCAGCTGCCCGAGGCGGAGTAGACAATGAAGGTCTTCCCGCCGTGTTGCAGAGCCGTGGGGCCCTCGTTGACCAGAGGCTCCCCCACCTTCTCCCAGTCGTACTCGGGGGTGGAGAGCATGACCCGCTCACTGTCGACGGTCCAGGGGTTACTCATGTGGGCGATGTAGATGTGCTGGGCCACGTTGACGTCCCCCTCCCAGCCCGACCAGATGAAGTACAGCTCGCCACCGATCTCCATGACCGAGCCGTCGATGGCCCACTTATTGGTGGGGTCGGTGATCTGTCCCACGTACTCGAAGGGATCGGTGGGGTTCTGGGTGGTACCCTTCAGGACGTGCATACGGTGGGTCTCGTTGTTGCCGTCGTCACAGGCCACGTAGATGTACCACTCACCCTGAATGTAGTGGAGCTCGGGGGCCCAGTAGTTGAAGGAGTGGGACAGGTCGGCGCCCTCCTCGGCGGGGGCTACGTAGACCTGACTACCGCCCTCGGTGCTGACCTTGTCGATGGAAGGGATCTCGTTCACGCCCACGCCGCCGAAGAACCAGACGGGGCTGGAGTAGCAGTAGTAGTACTTATCCCCGTGGCGCACCACCCAAGGGTCAGCGCCTGCGGGAGCGACGGGATTCCGGACGGTTTCGTAGATGACCTTCACGGTAGTTTCCTCCTCGGTCTCAGGCTCGGTGGGGGCTTCGGTGGGGGCTTCGGTCGGGGTATCGGTGGGTGCCTCGGTGGGGGCGTCGGTGCCCTCTGCTACCGTGGTATCCTCGGCGGTGGTAGCGGCGGGGTCCTTGGCGTCACAGGCCGCGAGGGAGAAAAGCAGGGCGGACGCAAGCAGGGCGATCATCAAAAGTCGTTTCATGTGTGTGTCTCCTCAGAATTCGTAGATGCTGACCGCGGCGTTCTTGACGACGTAGCTCATGAACTCCTCGTTGGTCATGTCGTTGAAGTAGGAATGGGCGGTACGGCAGATGCCGTTGTGGCAGGCCAGCAGGATGACCTTATCGGGGTAGCGGGCGCGGATGTCCTCCAGGAAGCCGTAGATGCGGTGGGTGAATCCCAGCATGGACTCCCCGTTCGGGTGGCGGCGGGGGAAAATGCGTTTCTCGGCCTGGAAGTCGGGGTCGCGGGTGTCTCTGCCCTCGTTGTCCCCGAAGTTAATCTCCCGGATGCGATCGTCGGTGACGAGGGGGACCCCGCCGCAGGCGGCTTGGATGGCTTTTCCCGTCTCCAAGGCGCGGGAGAGGGGGGAGGCGATGATGAGGTCAATGGGTTCATCCTTGGTCATTTCGGCGATGAGCGCGGCGGTCTCGGCGGCCTGGGCGCGGCCCTTTTCGGTCAAGGGAGAGTCGGTAGAGCCGCAGACCTTGTGGAGGGCGTTCCACTCGCATTGGCCGTGGCGGACGATGTAGAGCTTCATGGGAAAGTCCTTTCAAAAAGTAGGGTTTATCGAAAAGATACAAGATACGCGCCGAGCAAGCTCGGCCGATACAAGATACAAGATAGAAAGCGCGGATTTCGCATATCTTGTATCTCGTATCTTGTATCTTTGTATCTCACCGAAAAACGAAAACCGAAAACTGCAATTTACATATTTCTGAACATCTCCATCAGCGGTCTCGCCCGCATGAGGGCCGTATCGAAATCCGGCTTATAGGAGCATTCCAGACTCATGCGCTGGATCCCGGGGCAGGCCTTCAGCGCCTCCAGGACCGCTTGGAGGTCGGCCTGATTCTCGGCGTAGGGGGCGTCGCGGTCCACGGGGCGGGCGTAGTGAGCGTGGATCAGAAGATCGGCGTTGTCGGGAAGGGTCGCCAGATCCTCGCCGTTCTTCCAATGGTGGTAGAAGTCCACCATCATGCAGGCGGCGGGGTGATCGGCGGCGCGGGCGATCTTGGCCCCTTCGGCCACGGTGTGGATGTAGTTGCACTCGTTGCGGGAGAGGGGCTCCACCGTCACTCTCATGCCGTACTTGGCGGCCACACGGGCGCAGACGGCGATGACGCGGGAAAACTGCACGTCGCATTCCTCCCAGGTCATGCTCTTGGGGATGCCTCGGACGTAGCCGCTTCCGATGACGGCCACTTTACCGCCCCAGGCGGCGGCGCGGGCAAAGCCCTTCTCACAGTAGGTCTCCACCTCGGGGAGGATGTCGTCCTGGTTGCCGTTGGGGGAATAGAGGGTGATGCCCCCGGGGAAGAAACCGTTGAAGGCCTCGGCGCGGAGGGAGGAAGCCTCCACAAGGGCGGTCATGTTGCGGTAGGTCTCCTCGTCGAGACCTGCCAGCCAAGAGAAATTCGCTTCAAAATAGTCGAAGCCCAGAGACTCCAGCAGGGGGAGCTTTTCGGGGGGAGCGCAGACGCCGATCTTCATGATGATTCTCCTTATGTGTGATATAGGAAAGATACAAGATACAAGATACAAGATACGAGATACAAGATACGAGATACAGGACGGGCGTTGCCGCAGGTTGTTTCATATCTTGTATCTGCCGAGCTTTGCTCGGCTGTATCTTGTATCTTTGTATCTCAAAAATTATGCCTGAAACTCCGTCACGTACCGAATTGCATCATCGATCCAGCCCTGGCAGGTGGGGTTATAGTGGGTAGGCAGACCCACCCAGGTCTCGCGGTTGGCCAGGGACAGGCCGTGGACACCGTCGGGGTAGACGTGGTACTCGAAGGGCACCCCCGCGTCGGCCAGGGCCGAGGCGTAGAGGAGGGTGTTCTGGATGGGGACCGCGCCGTCGTTGAAGGTGTGCCAGATGAAGGCGGGGGCGGTGGTCTTGTCTACGTGGAGCTCCACCGAGAAGTGGTAGGCGCCGTCGGTGTCCTCGCTGGGGCCGCCGCAGAGAGTGTCAATGGAGCCCCGGTGGGCGAAGGGATTGGCGGTGATGACGGGGTAGCAGAGGACGGTGGCGGTGGGGCGGTTGATGCCCTCGGGGACCTCGCCTCGGTCGATGCCCAGGGCCTCGCGGACCACGGGGTGGTTCCACAGGGTACCGCACATGGCGGCGCAGTGACCGCCCGCCGAGAAGCCGGTGATGAAGATATAGGCGGGATCCACGAAGTATTTTTCGGCGTTCTCGCGGATATGCTTGACCGCCAGAGCCGATTCGATCAGCGGGGCGTCGTTCAGGGCCTTCTCCTTGACGGAGTAACGCAGGATGAAGACGTTCAGGCCTGCGGCGAAGTACTGGAGTGCCACGGGCTCGGCCTCCCGCTCGGAGAGGAACTGATAGCCGCCGCCGGGGCAGACGATGATGGCGCGGCGGGTGGGGATGTTCAGCTCGGCGTGAGGATCGTGGATGTAGGTGGTGAGGGTACAGTCGGGATAACGGGTATCCAGAACAAAGGTTTCGGTTCTCATGGGGGACTCCTTTCGGGGGAGAATTTGTTAGCATAAGTATAGCATAAACGGGAACAAATTGCAAGGGAATTTGTGCAAAAAGGGGTAGACTTTGGGTAGATTTTTGGGGCGGGGGTTTGACAGGAGATGGGATATGTAGTATAATTATCTTGCGAGCACAAAAAAACGTCTTTTGACCGTTTACGAAGAAAGTGAGGATCTTTCATGAAAGAAAAGCTCGCCCTCCATCTTGTCGCCACCGTCAAGCGCATCGGCGCGCTGTGGGTGGGGTTTCTGGTTTCGATGATCCCCGTGTATATCCTACGGGGGAACATTCATGACTTGGACACCCTCGCCGTAGCAGAGCGTTGCACCACCACCGCTATTGTTCTTCTCGTCTCCGCCGTGCTCCTGTTCTTCCTCTATCGACGGGATGACCACGCCGCCAAGATGAACACCAAGGAAGCCCTTCTCCTGGTGTTGATCCCCACCCTCATTCATTTTGTTTTCTGCTTCATCACGGCCTTTACCAAGAATCTCATCGTCATATCCACGGGCATGGGCTGCTACTACTTCGTCCATCTGTTGGAGCCTGAAGCTAACGGTGTGGCTGAGCTTTCCGCGGGGGGCCAGGTGATCGCCGCGGCCGTCGTCCCCCTCCTCCCCGCCGTCGGCGTGTACTTCGGTTGCCTTTCCGCTCGCAAGAAACGGGAGAAGGAAGTTTCCGAGCTACACCACGAAGGAGAACTTCGGCAAAAACGCCCTTGAATGATATAGTAAAACGGACACCCCACCGAAGGGAAGGTGTCCGTTTCTGTTATTTCCGCTTGGTGGCGTATCCTTCCCCGCTCCGCTTCAGCTCCTCGTATGCGGCGAGGTCGAAGAGGTCGCCCATGCGGCGGCGGTGGTTGCCCGCGCGGAGGAAGGATACCGTCCGCCCGGCAGATACGATCAGAGCTGATACAGGTAATCCTCCACCCGAGGCTTGTTCGATTCCTCCCCCTCGGTCGCGGCGGTAGGCGGCGGCACCTCCTCGGCGGGGGCGCGGGTGAGGGTAAGGACACCGATGAGGGAGCGGAGCAGGGTGAGGATCGAGGTGATCACGGTGGTCACGGCGCTCACGGTGAGGGCCGAGTCGGTGTTCGTGCTACGCAAAAACAGCTCCCAGACCACGCCCACCAGCAGGGAGGTCAAGATGCTCGCGGCGGTCAGAGCAGGGACGGCCCAGAAGGCCTTGCTCACGCGGCATCGGCGGGTCAGCCCCACGGTCAGCACCACCAGCGCGGCGATGGACAGGACTGTAAAGAGAATATTCATCCAGCTTTCCAGCTTGGCCGTGAGAACCGCCGTGGTATAGTCCGCACCGCCGATGATGCCCGTGCCGGAGCTTTGCTTGTTCATTTGGATGATGCTCACGGTCGCGTCGAGGATCCACGAAAACAGCTTGCGGAGAACGATAACGCCCAAGAGTCCCCGCGCGCCCCACAGGGCGGCCTTGCTCTCCTTTACGCGGGAGAGGATACCGCACAGAGTCCAGATGCCCAGGAGCGTGGCCACGGTGGAGAGGACAGACAGCTGATCCTGTAGCCTTTGCATACCATTGAGACCGCCCCAAAGGCCACCCATGAGATCGCCCGCATCATAGCGCAGTAAACGGAGATCGATCAGAACCGCCACCGCGCTGCACAGAACGTTCATGCCCAGAGCCGCCCAGCCCAGGAGGATGGTCCCCTTCCCGAACCGCCCCTTGCGGGGGGCATCATCCCACCGCGCCGCGAGGGACAGGATGGGGTAGCCGACGGTCACGGACAGGGCAACGGGGAGGGTGATGCTCAGGGGCATCCACAAGAGATACTCCAGCTTCCGCGCGGTCGTCCAATCCTCCGTCAAGGACGATGTGCTTTTCCACTGTAGCAGGAGAAGCCATACGAGCGAGACCAGCATGATCCCGCCCACGATGGCGGTACCACGAAGGATGCGGCGGGGGCGGACGCCTTCGGTATGATCTGTCAGACCGTCACGAGGTCTCATGCTCCGCGCATAGCCCGCGAACACGGCGGCAAAGACCGCAAAGGAGATCAGAAAGTCCATTTGGACAGGGGAGGCAACGTAACGCAAAAGCTGGCTGCGGATATACCCCACGGGGGCGGCCAGCAGTACGGCCTTGCCCGCTATCATCCAAGCCGTCTGCGCCACGGCGGGCTTTCCCCGCAGGATCAGGGACAGTACACCGCAGATCAGCAGGGCGGCAAGACCCACACCCGCCACCGCCAGCTGGGGGATCACGTTGTAGACACCTATGGTCAACAGGTGGAAGCGGAATTTGATGGGGCCGAAGACCGGGAAAAACTGCAAAAAGCCGTGGATCAGAGCGTACAGGATCGCCGCCACGATCCCGATGCGGGACACCTTCGCCAGATAGCGGCGGGTCTCATGTGAGTGTTCCATAGGAGCCTCCTTTTGAGGTAGTGGCTCCATTATAGCACGATGGGATCAGTCTGTCAATAGGGGTGGGATATTCGGTCGGCGTTTGGGACAAACGGTGCTTCCCTGTTGAGATCCTGCGCCGAAAAGGATATGCGGCGGACGATGGGATCGGATTCAGTATGGTAGAGGTAGGCACCCGCAGCGGTGTCCATACAGCAGGTATAGAGAGTGCGGTGGCACCTTCCCTCGGGGGTCATGACCGCCCCCGCCATGGGGGAGACGGCGGCGAGGATGCGGAAGAATTGGGTATGGGGTGAGGCTTTGCCCGCTTTCGCGACGTCATCCCCGACGGTCTGTGGAGAAAGGCTGTCCTCGATCACCCATTTCCGCAGGGTAGCGGCGCGGATAAAGCGGGAGGGGGAGGAATAATCACCCGGCAGACCGGGGGCGTCCCCTCGAAGGGACTGCATGACCGTGAGCCGCCCCGACTGCTCGGGGTAGGGGGGCTCGTTGGCCAATACGCCGATCCCATAAGGGCTGTCCTCGGAGCGGCCGTCGGGGTAGAGCTTCATGCCCTCGGACGTGGCCTCCAGGATCAGCCCGCCGTGGGCAGGGTCAGCGTCGGCGATATACCAATGGAGGGGCGCGGTGCCCACCGTATCCGAAAAAGGTTTATCAACCAAGCAGATTTGGCCAAGGGAGGCCTTCGCCTCGTCCACGGTGGCGCAGGTACCCAGCAGGTAGGGGATCAGCTCCCAAGGAGCGAGGTTGACGTAGCCCGCCTCGGGGCGAGGGGCATAGACCGCGCTCTCGGCAAAGCGCAGACCCGCCATGCAGAGCCCCTTTTCGTTCATGGCCTCGGCGTAGAGGGGATAGCCGCTTACAGTTGGGCTGTCCTTAACGGCGGCCATGCCCAGCAGGGCGTAGTGGTGGGTATGGGGATAACAGTCAGCGAAAGAGAAGGGGTAGCGGCGGGGGGTGAGGGTGGGGGCTTCACCAAAATGGGTGTCGAGGTCCAGGGTACGGCCGAAGAGATTCGTGCCGTCGGGGGTGGGGAGGGTGAGAGAGGTACACATGACGAACTCCTTTTTGGAGAAGTATGGGCAAAGGGGGCGCGGGATAATCGGAGAAGACGAAAAATCCCCCCGCTTTTTCGCGCAATACCATTAAGTTAAGAAAAACAAAAGGCTCCCCCTCCGGGGGAGCTGGCGCCGCAAGGCGACGGAGAGGGCAATTTTACGCGTGAAAGCCCTCTCCGTCACGCTTCGCACTGAGCTTGCTCAGCGGACACCTCCCCAAAAGGGGGAGGCTTAACTGAATGGTATTGACTTTTTTCGCGAGGGGATGAAATTTACGGTTCGGTGCGGTCGGTGCGCAGGAATAACTGACCGCTCGCCAGGATGATCTTGGCCAGCTTCTCCTTGTCCGTGCTGCTGTGCCAGGTCGTCAGACGGAGCTCTGTCTGATCGATTATGTCATGGGAGGCTTCTATCCCCTTTATGGCTACCTGAT
>JAGBAS010000057.1 GCA_017938885.1 Clostridia bacterium | reverse complement strand
GAGTAGCCCGGTGCTTGGGTATTTGCCCGGCCTGCGCCCGCGCCGAACAGCTTCGCCGCGAGCTGGAATACCACGCCAAGCAGTACTATGTCTACGATGCCCCCGTCATCTCCGACTACGAATACGATAAGCTCTACTACGAGCTGGTCCACCTGGAGGAGGACTACCCCGAGCTGGACGCCCCCGCCTCCCCCACCCACCGCGTGGGCGGTAAGGCCCTGGACAAGTTCGAGAAGGTCACCCACACCGCCCGCATGGACTCCCTCTCCGATGTCTTCTCTTACGACGAGCTGGGGGATTTTATCCACCGTGTCCATGAGGTATTGCCCGACGCCCCCTTCTCGGTGGAGCCCAAGATCGACGGACTTTCGGTGTCCCTCCGCTATGTGGGCGGCGTACTGACCCAGGGCGCCACCCGAGGCGACGGTGTCACGGGAGAGGATGTTACGAGCAACATCAAGACCATCTTCGATATTCCCCTGACCCTTCCTGAGCCCCTGGATCTCGTGGTGCGCGGCGAGGTCTATATGCCCCGTGCCGTCTTTGAGCGGCTGAACGCCAAGCGGGAGGCCGAAGGCACCGCCCTCCTGGCCAACCCCCGCAACGCCGCCGCAGGCTCTCTGCGCCAGCTGGACCCCAATATCACCGCCCAGCGCGCCCTCTCCATCTTCGTCTTCAACTTCCAGGAGGGGAGCCTCTACCTCGACAGCCGCGCCCCCGAGACCCACACCGAGACCCTGAACCGCCTGGCCGAGCTGGGCTTCACCACCTTACAGGAGACTACGGTCTGCGCCACTCACTCCGATATCGTGGCCCACATCGAGTCTCTGGGTGCCAAGCGCGACGATCTCGCCTACGATATCGACGGCGTGGTCATCAAGCTGGACCGCCTGGCCGACCGTGTCCGCATGGGCGAGGGGACCAACACCCCCAAATGGGCGGTGGCCTACAAGTTCCCCCCCGAGCAGAAGGTCACCCGCCTGGAGAGCGTCACCGTAGCCGTGGGCCGCACCGGCGTACTGACCCCCACCGCTAACCTCTCCCCGGTCCGCTTGGCGGGCACGACGGTGAGCCGCGCTACCCTCCACAACCTGGACTTCATCCGTGAGCGGGACATCCATCTGGGCGACTACGTCACCGTCCAGAAGGCAGGGGACATCATCCCCGAGGTGGTCTGCGCCCATCCCGAAAAGCGGGACGGCACCGAGACCCCCTTCGAGATGCCTACCGTATGCCCCTCCTGCGGCGAGCCCGTCTTCCGTGAAGAAGGCGAAGCCGCCGTCCGCTGTACCAACGCCGCCTGCCCCGCCCAGCTCTCTCGCGGCATTGAGCATTTCGCCTCCAAGGACGCCATGGATATCGACGGCCTCGGCCCCCAGATCGTGGAGGCCCTCATCCGCGCCGACCTCATCCGCGACCCCGCCGACCTCTATTCCTTGCAGGTTGACCAAGTAGCAACGCTGGAGCGCATGGGTGATAAGTCCGCAAAGAATCTCATTGATGCCATTGAAAGATCCAAGCAGGCAGGTTTGGAGCGCCTCCTCTTCGCCCTGGGCATCCGCAACATCGGCGCGGTAGCCGCCGCCGCCCTGGCCGCCCGCTTCGGGACTCTGGAGGCGGCTATGGACGCCACCGTGGAAGACCTCTGCGCCATCCCCGACTTCGGTGAGATCACCGCCCTCTGCGTGGTCAACTACTTCTCCCACGAGCAGAACCGCGCTCTCTGCCGCCGCCTCACCGAGGCGGGCCTTGTGACCAAGTCCACCGCCGCCCCCACAAGCGACCGCTACGCGGGCAAGACCTTCGTCCTCACAGGCACTCTCCCCACCATGAGCCGCGACGAGGCCTCGGCCCTCATCAAGGCCCAAGGCGGTAAGGTCTCGGGGTCTGTGTCCAAGAAGACCGACTACGTGGTGGCGGGGGAGGCCGCGGGGTCCAAGCTCACCAAGGCCAATGAGCTGGGGGTCACGGTCATCGACGAGGCGACGCTCTTGGAGATGCTGAAATAAGATACACGCCGAGCATACTCGGCAGATACAAGATACAAAGATACAAGATAGATCGCGCATCCTTATCTTGTATCTCGTATCTTTCATATATGAAAGGACCCCCGCATCAAAACGGAGGTCCCTTTTCTCATATATAAAACGGTCAATTGCTGGTCGCGCTCTCGGGTGGCTTGCGGGGAGGAGGGGCGGTCTCGGTGTCCCCGGTCTCGGCGGTGTCCTCTACGAGGTGGGACAGGCCCGCTCGGCGGAGGGCGTCGTCAAAGGCAGAATCGGAGACGTCTGGGGTTTCGGGGGTCTCGTCGATGGAGTAGCGGATGTCGGAAGATTTTTCTTCGGAAATTGAGAATTTGCTATTGACAGAATCCTCGGGTTGTGTTATACTGTCTTCAGAGGATTTGTCGTTAACAGTTGCCAACCACTCGTACAGTTGGTGATTAACTTGCGGCAAGTCCTCTTTCTGGTACTCCACTTTTACCCTGTGGTTCATCAAGTTATTACGCATATAATTGTCTTTTGCGGGGACCACGGACACAACCAAATTGTATTTTGTGTTTGGAATTGATATCTTTGACCGTATTAAGTTCTATAGAAACCACGGTATAGTTTCCCTTCTTAGTCTTTACCATGGCCAACAAATTCAATCGCCCATTGTCCATCCTTACGATCGCTTCCGGATCAGATATGATCTCCGGAAGTTTCTTCATTATTTCGCCGTAATTATGATAATGTCCCTCCAATGCTCCCTCATGACGAGTCGCAAGGTAGAACGAATCGAAACGCATAACGATTTCGAGGTTTTCTGCATCCTTTACATTTTGGGTAATTATGTCGGGCGTAGCAGGCATAATAGATACGTATTGATCCGCTGCCTTGTTGTTTTTGGCGGTTTCGTCATCCATCTCCATGACACGATCCACATTTTCTTCCAAACTCAATTCGTTCATCAAAGAAAAACGTATGGTGTCTTCAGATTGTCTTCCAACCCCCGCCGTCCTCGTCCTCTCCCCGGCATCGGTCACGCCTTCATAGAAAAGCTGCTCGATCTCGTCCAGCGAGTCCACGGTCTCGGAAAGGATCTGCGCCGTGCGGGAGGTCTTGCTCAGATCATTGTAGGCCTTCTTGATCTTCTCAATGATCTCGAATATTCTGTCCTTGATCTTCTGCCAAAGGGTCTTGTTCTCGCGGGCGAGCGCGTCCAGCACCGTTCCGTCGGTCAACACAAGCTCCATGCCGTCGGCAACGACCTCCTCATAGGCAGGAATATGCGCGAAAAAGGAACCCCCAACTCGGAGGTTCCTTTTCTCATACAATGTAACATCAATTGCTGGTCGCGCTCTCCACCAACCGATCCGCACCGTACCGCTCGCGGAGCTTGGGCTTTTCGATCTTGCCCGTGGGGTTGCGGGGGACGTCGGCGAAGATGATCTTGCGGGGGCGCTTGTAGCGGGGAAGCCCCAGACAGAACTCCTGGATCTCCTCCTCGGTGCAATCCATGCCCTCTTTCACCTGGATGATGGCCGCCGCGATCTCGCCCAGACGGTCGTGAGGCAGACCGATGACCGCCACGTCGCTGATCTTCTCATGGGCGCGGAGGAAGTCCTCGATCTGGACGGGGTACAGGTTCTCACCGCCCGTGATGATGACGTCCTTCTTGCGGTCCACCAGATAGATGAAGCCCTCCTCGTCCATGCGGGCCATGTCACCCGTCAGAAGCCAGCCGTCCTCGGTCAGAATTTCGGCGGTAGCGGTGGGATTCTTGTAGTAGCACTTCATGACGCCGTCGCCCTTGACCGCCAGCTCGCCCACGTCGCCCTGCGCGACGGGATTGCGGTGCTCGTCCACGATCTTGGTCTCCCAGCCGTAGCCCGCGACACCGATGGCGCCCACCTTGTGGATGTTCTCCACGCCCAGATGGACACAGCCGGGGCCGATGGACTCGGAGAGACCGTAGTTGGTGTCGTAGTCCTGGCCGGGGAACTTCTCCTGCCAGCGCTTGACCAGAGAGGGAGGCACGGGCTGGGCGCCGATGTGCATGAGCCGCCACTGGGACAGACGGTACTCGTCCATCTTCAGATCCCCTCGGTCGATGGAATCCAGAATATCCTGGGCCCACGGCACCAGGAGCCACACGATGGTGGCCCGCTCCTCGGACACGGCCTGGAGGATCCACTCGGGGCTGACGCCGCGCAGAAGCACCGACTTACCGCCCGCCACCAGGGAGCCGAACCAGTGCATCTTGGCGCCCGTGTGGTACAGGGGAGGAATGCAGAGGAAGACGTCGTCACGGGTCTGGCCGTGGTGAGCCTGCTCGGTCTTGGCGGAGGCCATGAGGGCGCGGTGATCGTGGAGGATGGCCTTGGGGAAGCCCGTGGTACCCGAGGAGAAGTAGATGGCGGCGTAGTCGTCGTCGGACAGCTCCACGGCGGGGGCGATGGTGGAGCAGTAGTATACCATCTTGTTGTACAGGGAAGCGTAGGCAGGGCACTCGGCCTCCTTGCCCACAAAGAAGAAGTCGGTGATGCCCGTCAGCTCGGGAAGCACCGCGTCCACACGCTCGGTAAACTCGGGGCCGAACACCAGCATCCGCGCGTCGGCCAGGTCGAGACAGTACTTGATCTCGTCGGAGGCGTAGCGGTAGTTCATGGGTACCACGATAGCGCCCGCCTTCAGCACGCCGAAGTAGACGGGGAGCCACTCCAGGCAGTTCATGAGCAGGACGGCCACCTTGTCCCCGCGCTTGACACCGCGAGAGAGCAGGAGGTTGGCGAAGCGGTTGGCGCGGACGTCGAAATCCCGCCAGGTCATCTCGCGGCGGTACCGCTGACCCTCGGCGGCCTCGATCAGATTATATTCCCGCCAGGTCGTATTCTTTTCGGGCTGGTTGGCGGGGTTGATCTCTACCAGAGCGACCTCGTCGGGATGCAGTCTGGCGTGTTTTTCCAGGTATTCGGTAATGGGCATGGGGAACCTCTTTTCTTGGGTTGGATAGAATGAGAATAAAAGTGATTATAGCACAAAACAGGGGGATTGTCAAGGGATTTTGGGGTATTCGGGGGAAAAGGCGCGAAAAGTTTCACTTTCCGTTTCCCTACCGCTCTGCCGGGCGAGGGGTGAAAGACCCCCGTTGCTCTATTTCCTCCGAATCTGTCTCCCGTCCGCTCGCTTGCCCTGCGGAGGCTTTTTCTTGGCTGCGGAAAAGCCAAAGCCTCCCAGCTTGTCCCCCAAAGAAAAGTATTCACCGTGAGCAAAGGCCATCAGACCGGCTCTTTCCAGACAGAGCCGCCCATTTTCGTCCAGCAGAGAATCCTCCACGTCCACACCGACGACCTCGGCCAAAAACAGATCGTGAGTGCCCTGGGGCAGAATATCCAAGACCCGACACTCCAGTGCCAAGGGACATTCGGCAATGATGGGACAGGCGACAACCTGTGCGGGCTCCTTGTGCAGACCTGTTTTTGCGAATTTATCCACCTTCGCGCCTGTGTAGATGCCGCAGTAATCGCATTCCCGCACCAGGGAGGCGGGAGTCAGATTGATAGCAAACTCACCTCGCTCCCGTATAATGCCGTAGGAATGGCGGGTGGGGCGCACCGAAATGGAGACACGGGGGGGATGGGTGTTGATGATGCCCGCCCACGCTACGGTGATGATGTTGGCGTTTTCCATATCCCCGCAGGTCACCATAACGGGGGGGACGGGAGCCAAAAGGGAAGAACCCTTCCAATGTATTTTAGCCATGCTGTAAAAGCCTCCTGCATCATATAAGAAAACGGCGCCACCGATGGATAGCGCCGTGTTCTCGGGGATTATTGCTGAGCCTCCAGGTACTCCACCACGTCTCCGACGGTGACGAATCTGTGGATATCATCGTCATCAATGGTGAGGTCGAACTTCTCCTCGCAGAGCATGACCAGATTGGCCAGCTCAATGGAGTTCAGACCCAGGTCGGATGCCAGCTCGGCATCCAGGGTGATGGTGTCGGGATCCAGCTGGAGCTCATCCACCAGCAGCTTCTTCAAGGTTTCGAACATATGCGTATACTCCGTTTCTCCGCTGAGCGGATATGATAGGATATGCGGACATACCCCTCCTTTATAACAACGCTTTCATTATAGCGTAAAGAGGTTGTTTTGTCAAGGGTTATTTGCAATTTTTTCGGGAAAAACCCGGAAAACGATGGAAACAAAGATGAGAAATTTCAGTTTTTTAGCAAACCCACTTGACCGAGCAGGAGTTTTTTGGTATACTATTCCTATCAGAATGCTTCGCTTCCGCAACCATCCGAGGGGCGAAGGGTATGGAGGAAACTATGAACACCGCAATTCTGTACGATAAGATATACGCCTGCTGGCTGGGAAAGAACATCGGAGGCACCCTGGGTACCCCCGTGGAGGGGCGCATGGAGATCATGGATCTGACCTGGTATCCCCGCCTCGACCCTCGCGGCGCACTTCCGAACGACGACCTGGATCTCCAGCTTTTGAATCTGCACGCCATGGAGACCTACGGGGTACGTACCAAGGCTGAGCATATCGCCGCCGAGTGGAGCGAGCATTGCTATTTCCCCTGGGACGAGTACGGCCACGCAGGCACCGCCATGCGCTACGGCTTCAAGCCCCCCTTCTCGGGTATGTTCGACAATCATTTTACCAACTGTATGGGCTGTCCCATCCGCTCTGAGGTATGGGCCGCCATTGCCGCAGGAAAGCCCCGCCTGGCCGCCTACTTCGCCTGGCAGGATGCCGTGGTGGATCATGCGGGAGGAGAGGGCGTTTTCGGTGAGATCTTCAACGCCGCCCTGGAGGCAGCCGCATACCTGTCCTCCGACGTGCCCGCACTCATCCGCGAGGCACTGACCTACATTCCCGAAACCTCCCGCGTTTTTGGTGCAGTTTCCCTCATGCTCTCCCTCTATGAAAAGGGAACCGACCTTCTGGAAGCCCGCGCCCAAGTGTTGGAGCAGTTCGGGGATCCGAATTTCACCGACGCCCCTCAGAATATCGCCTTTGGCTTGGCAGGACTTTTGTGGGGAGAGAATTTTGAGGATGCGATCCTGAAAGTGGTCAATCTCGGCTACGATACCGACTGTACCGTGGCGACCTGCGGTGCCATCTGGGGCATCCTGTACGGCCGTGATGGGATCGACCCCAAGTGGTCCGAGCCCATTGGCGATGCGATCCAGGTCTCGGCCGCCATCCGAGGCTTCCGCGCCCCCGCCGACCTGGACGAGCTTACCCACCGTTGCATCAAGCTCTACGACAAGCTCTGCTGTGAGGACGAGTCGGATTACGTGATTACCGAGGAGGATAACTCGGATTTCGCTGTCCAGCACTTTACCCTTCCCGAGGGAGCCGCGCCCTCCGAGGCCTTCTGCGTGGATCTCCGTTACCTGAACGACGATCCCACCGTAGCTCCCGAGCGCGCCCAGACTCTGCGCATCGACCTCACCAACCATACCGAGTGGCCCTGGACGCTGGAGGCGCGTATGGAGTGCCCCTACGGCCTCATATCCGACGTGCCCGCCCGCATCGTGGTGGGTCCCGGCGAAACGGTTGGCTATACGCCTACGGTCAAGGTCGATCCCAACGCCTATAGCCGCGTGCCCGTTGACCGTGTCTACCCCACCTTCCTCTCCATCAAGCGCCTCAATTGCGGCGATCGCTGGAAGGTCTACCGCCTGCCCGTCACCCTATTAGCTCCCAACCGCTGGACCCTGAACGGCACACCCACTCTGGTGCCCGCCGCCACCGTCCGCTTCACCGAGCCCGCCGCCGACGGCGTATACGTGGCGGAGGCGACCCTCTCCACCCCTCCCGTCACCCGCGAGACCCGTATGATCTGTAACTGCGTATGGCCGATCACGGTGGAGCTGGACGGCGACGTCATCATCCGCACCGAGGAGCTGTCTCCTTTCATGCCCGCTTACCATCGAGTGCCCTACACCCAGTGCCGCGACGGCATCCTGCAAAGAGGCATCCACAAGGTTAAGGTCACGGTACGAATGCCTGAGGAGCAGAGGGACACGCTGCCCTTCTTCGTCATCTCTCTCAACGCGCCCGCCCAGGTCAACGAGCCGGGGAACTTTTACGCCTACGTGGACGACCATTTCGCCGAGTGATCCTCGGCTCAGATTCCATTTTTCGGAGGTAACCTATGAACCGCCAAGCCCGCTCGGGCGTGAAGCTCGAAAGACTCCAGAGCCGTATCCTTGCCCGCAAGGGGTTGATCGCCTGCGGGAAAGAGTTCACGGTGGCCTTTCAAGGCGGAGGAAGAGCCGTCTATACCGGAGCGGATCGCTACGGACAAAGAGGGATCACCGCACACAAGGATATCCTGGCGCTGACGGCCTCGGAAACCTGTACCATCGCCTTGATGCGTGACGGAAGCCTACAGATGGCGGGGATGCACGCGGTGGACAGTCGGATCAAGGCTCTGTCCCATTACCGCGTGGTCTCCTGTAGCGAGACCCATATCGCGGTTCTTCTGGGTAACGGCCGCGTGCTTGTGGGCTGTGAGGCCGCTCCGGCCGCTCGGGATACCTCGGAGTGGCCGGCTGTCACCGACGTGGTCTGCGGAAAGGACTTTACCGCAGGGCTGACGCCGGCAGGCCGTATCGTTTGTGCAGGAGGGAGTCTCCGCCTCCGCCATGCTCTGAGCGGCTGGGAGCAGATCGCAGGTCTGTTTACCGACTCCGAGGGGCAGACGGTCTATGGCATCACCGAGGAAGGGCATCTCCGCTCCACCTCCCCCCTGCCCCGCAAGGCCGAAAGCTGGAAAAACCTGGTTTTCGTGGCCGCTTCGGGGAAAAGGATCTGTGGCGTGACCGCTACGGGCTCCCTCTGCTCCACCTACAAGCAGCCCGAGTCGCTGAACGGGAAAGGGGTATTCATAGCCTGCGCCGTAAGCACCGTCCATACCGTTGCCCTCACCCGTGAGGGGAGTGCCCTGTCGGTTGGAGAAAACAGCCTGGGCCAATGCGATACCCTCCGCTTCGGCGGGCTGTTTGAGAGCTTTGATCTCCTCAGCGCGGATCGCCGCGCCGTTACCCTCCGTCTGCAAAGCTACGAGAGGCGGGCGCAGGCTCGGGTGACGGAGGCGGAGCGATACCGCAGACATTTGTTCTGCGGAGAACGTTTCACAGCCTGCATTACCGCCGAAGGGCGCGTCCTGACTACGGCAAGCTTCCCGAGGGCCAAGTCCTGGGCATCCGTCAAGGGGCTTTCCGGCGGTAATGCCCATTTGGTCGCCCTTCACGAGAACGGTACCGTCAGTGCCGACGGAAACGATACCGATGGCTGTACCGAGGTTGCGGGCTGGGATCAGGTCAGAGCCATCGCGGCAGGCGGCTACCATACCCTGGGCGTCACAGAGGACGGTCGGGTGCTTTTCTGCGGCCGAAACGATAAGGGGCAGGGAGACGTGACCGCATGGAGCGGTATCCGCCGTGTTTATGCCGCCGACGATTACACCGTGGGGCTGGGATACGACGGAACCCTGCATATCGCGGGTCAAACGCCCTTCAGAACCGATGCGGTGGGAGGACGGTGGAATCACCCGATCGACGTGGCCGTGACAGACACCCATATGGCCGCCCTGTACGAGGACGGAACCGTTCTGTCCACCTGCCAAGTCCCTGCAAGCGACAAGCCGGGTGACGGCACGGTGTGGGACACCTGCGGTTGGGAGCATGTCCGCGCCATCGCGGCGGGAGAGGGCTTCACCGTAGGCCTCCGCCGAGGCGGACAGGTGATCGCTGTGGGACGAAACGATTGCGGCCAATGCGACGTAAGCGGTTGGCGGGACGTGGTCGCCATCGCCTGCGGTAAAGCTTTCACCCTGGGTCTGACGGCTGAAGGAAGAGTCCTGTCTGCGGGAAAGGCCGAGGGAGAGCGGCTTCGCACCGATACCTGGCGGGATGTCGTGTCCTTTACGGCAGGCACCCTCCACGCAGCCGCCATGACACGCTCGGGTGCTGTACTCTGCGTCGGTGAGGACCGAGACAATCAATGCAGTGCTACCGCCCGTTTCACCCTGTTTCGGGATGCCCGCCAGCTTTACGGCTACGGACGGCTAAGCGGAGGAAGCCGCCGAGCATCCGATCAAGACAGGGAGCATCCGGAGCGTCCGGAAGTGAACCGAGCCGCAGAGCCCTCGGAAGAGAGCGTGCTCCCCTTTACACAGTTTGCCCATCACCTCCGTGCCGATACCGACGCCCTTTTGAAGAGGCTCGCGGGAAGTGACAGCCATCTTTCGGTTCTCTGCGAGGACGGCACAGTCGTGACCTATCGCTACGAGCAGGCCGAGCTTGTGCGGGAACCTGTGATGCCCCCGGTCTCCGCTTTGCGTTCCCTGGATCGGGGAACCGTCTACGTGTATGCAGACGGAACTGCCCGCCTGCGGGACGGGTTCACCCCGTCCGCACCGCTGTCTGCGCTTCCCGATAAGCTGGGTGACAGCCCCTTTCGCCTCATACGGGATCTGGCAGACGGAGGGAACCACTACGCCGTTCTTCTGTCCGACGGTACGGTACGCGCCTTTGGCGAGAATGACTGTGGCCAATGCGATACGGGCGAATGGCGACACGTTGCGGCTCTGGCCGTGGGAAGCCGACATACCGTGGGCTTGTGCGGAGACGGCACCGCCGTCGCCGCAGGAGGCCAGCGCGAGTCGTATGGACGAGGCCGCAGCCGAGGAGGTTCGGCGGTGGGTCATCTCCCCCGCGCCAATCCCTGCGCCGTGGAGGACTGGACGGACGTCCGATCCGTGTTCTGCGCCGGAGACGTCACGCTGGGTCTGCGTACCGACGGACGGGTGCTGGCCGTCGGAAATAACCTCAATGGCCAATGCGATACCGATGCCTGGCGGGACGTCGTATCCGTAGCATCCTCGGGAGCCCATACCGTGGGACTGCGGAGGGATGGCCGCGTGTTGGCCATCGGACGCAACGCAAGCGGTGAATGCGCCACCGAGACCTGGAGCCGCGTGATCCAGATCGCGGTCCTGCCTGAGCTGACGCTGGGACTGCGGGCAGACGGTACGGTTCTGGCCGCAGGCCGTTACCATCGGGTATTGCAAAACCTGAATACTGCGGCTGTCCCGGTTCGTGCCATTGCCTGCTTCGGCTCCTGTCGACAGGTCTTCGTCATGGGAGACGGAACTCTCCGCATCCATACGCGTGGAAGCGAGTTTCTGCCCGATACACTGTCGGGAATCCGTCTCTTTGCTCCCTCGGCGGAGTATTCGGTGCTTACCCGATTCACGGGCAATGCGCCGTCTGCCATGGTAGCCAGAAGTGCTCTGTCTTCCTTCGCCGTGGGCATGGGGCATCAACTGAGCCTGGGACAAAGCGGCTGTATCCGAGCCAAGGGGACCAACGACGGAGGCCAATGCGACGTGCGGGATTACACCGCCGCCGTTCAAGTCGCCGCAGGACACTACCACTCTGCCATACTGCTGGCAGACGGGCGTATCGTCCTCTCAGGCCGGGGCTCGGACGGTCGGTGCGATGCCCGATCCCTCAACCGCGAGCTGGATCTGAGCGGAGTCTCCCTTGAGGATAACCGAGGCGGAGGCTCTCTTTCCGAACGGGATCCTGCCCTTCTCCCCTATGCCTGGAGACAGGTCGCCTGCGGCATGAGTCATACCGCCGCCCTGCGCTCCGACGGCCGCGTGTTTGCCGTGGGCGATCGGACAGACGGACGCTGTGATACAAGGCAGTGGCGGGATATCGTCTACATAGCCTGCGGAATGCGCCATACCGTCGGTGTGGCTCTCAACGGGAGCTGTGCCGCCGTCGGAAACGACCGATACGGTCAATGCCGCGTTTCCCATTGGCAAGGGATCATCCTGGCCGCCGCCGGAGAATACCATACCGTCGGTCTCCGCGCAGACGGACGGGTGGAGGCCGTGGGCGATAACCGCAAGGGACAGTGCCGTGTAGAGGATCTGCGGGACATCGTTTCGGTCGCCTGCCTTCCCGAGGCTACCCTCTGCGTAACCGCAGACGGACGGGTCATTCTGCGAGGCGAAGCCCTTTGTATGGACGCCAAGGAGACCGAG
>JAGBAS010000056.1 GCA_017938885.1 Clostridia bacterium | reverse complement strand
GAGTAGCCGATAAATGGACATTTCCCGAAGGGAAATGATCTGCTTTCCTCCATATAAAAACCTTTCCTGATAGTGCTTTATAGTGCTTTTCCCAGCGCAGATCAAAAACTTTTCGTGTGGCTACTCATCCGTCACGCCCTATGCGCCGAGCTTGCTCGGAGGACACCTTCCCTTACAAGGGAAGGCTTTCAACGCGGAAACCCAACTCACCGCCAAACCCAAATTTGAAACCTAATCTTCTCAAGCCCCGCCCGCGGGGCTTTTTCTACGCCCTCATCCCTTGACAATCCCCCCACATCCATGCTATAATAAAGCCATCCCACCCAAAGGAGAACCCCCATGGAACCCAAGGACTACACCCTCGTGAGTATCGAAGGCGAGTACGCCTACCTCCGCGAGATCGGAGAAAGCGACCCCGAAAAGGATATCTACATCGCCTTAGCCCTCCTGCCCCCCGGGGTGGACGTGGGGGACAAGCTCCACTACGAGATGTTCGCTTACACGGTGGCGGAGGGTTAATATGGAAAAAGACCCAACGACCCTGACCATCCCCGAATTGGAAGCCATTTTGGCTACGCGGGGCTTGACCGCTGTGCGGGAGGAGTATGCCACCGAACGTGATTACTGCATCACCAAGGGCTGGAACCCCAAGCACGCGAGCACCACGCCCATGGTGTTCCTCCACGTGAAAAACCCGTATCACGAATACGGACTGTCCTTTCTATTCTTCATACGGGAGAATGGGGTATCCGACTTTTGGGATATGTACTTCGGTGATTATACCTATGAATTGTTCAATTACAGCGACGCGGAGGAAGATCTGCCTGCGTTGGTAGAGAGAACCGTGGATGAAGCCCTGAACGACAAGCTCCACATCATCACATGGAGCAAGGTGCGGGATGTTCCCCATGGCATCGACTCCGCTTACTGGATATCCGACGATCCCGAGGAGGATGACTCCGCAGAGCTGGCCGAGGCCGTCGCCCGCCTCCGCAAAAAGGCCGCCAAGGGCGCGTGGCTCTTTGGAAAAGCAGGAAAATTTGAGGTATACTCCTGGAACACCTACGAGTGTATCGCCCCCGAAAAACGCAAATAAAAACACCACATAGAAAGGAACCCACCATGAAATTCACCGAAATGCCCTACACCCGCCCCGACATGGAGGCCGCCAAGGCCGAGGTCGCCGCGTTCACTGCCCGCCTGACCGAGGCTCCCGACTACGCCGCCGCCAAGGCGGTCTTCCTGGAGTACCAGGAGGCCCAGAAGCACCTCATGACCCTCTGCACTCTGGCCGAAATCCGCCACTCCATCGATACCCGCGACGAGTTCTACGACGGCGAGGTCAAGTACATCAACGCCGCCATGCCCGAGGTGCAGGAGTACGCCCAGGGCTTCACCGCCGCCCTGCTGAATTCCCCCTTCCGCGCCGACTTTACCGCCGAGTACGGCGACCTCCTGTTCGTCAACGCCGAGATCGCCTTAAAGTCCTTCTCCCCCGAGATCATCCCCGAGATGCAGGCTGAGAACGACCTGACCATGGCCTATGAGAAGCTCCTGGCCTCGGCCCAGATCCCCTTCGAGGATGGCACCTACACCCTCTCCCAGCTCACCCCCTTCAAGACCGACCCCGACGACAGCCGCAGACTAGCCGCGTGGAAGGCCGAGGGTCAGTGGTACAAGGACAACCAGGCCGAGCTGGACCGCATCTACGATGAGCTGGTAAAGCTCCGCGACACCATGGGCAAGAAGCTGGGCTACGAGGGTTACACCACCCTGGGCTACTACCGCATGGGCCGCAACTGCTACGGAGAGGCCGACGTCAAGAAGTTCCGCGACGCCGTGGTCAAGTACCTGGTTCCCGTGGCCGACGCCATCTACCGCGCCCAGGCCGATAGACTGGGCAAGACCTACCCCATGAGCTTTGCCGACAACGCCCTCATGTTCCGCTCGGGCAACCCCCGCCCCGCCGGGTCTGCCGAGGATATTCTGAAGCAGGGCGACAAGTTCTACGACGAGCTCTCCCCCGAGACAAGTGAGTTCTTCCGCACCATGCGGGCCGGGGAGTTGCTGGACGTCCTCTCCACCGAGGGCAAGCAGGGCGGCGGCTACTGCACCGGTATCCCCGACTACGAGGTCCCCTTCATCTTCGCCAACTTCAACGGCACCCAGGGCGACGTGGAGGTGGTCACCCACGAGGCGGGCCACGCCTTCGCCTGCTGGATGAACCGCGACCGCATCCCCATGGACTATATGTGGCCCTCCATGGAGGCCTGTGAGGTTCACTCCATGTCCATGGAGTTCTTCGCCTGGCCCTGGGCCGAGGGCTTCTTCGGAGCCGACACCCGCAAGTTCCTCTACAGCCACCTGGCAGGGGCTTTGACCTTCATCCCCTACGGCACCATGGTGGATCACTTCCAGCACGAGGTCTACGCCAAGCCCGATATGACCCCCGCAGAGCGCCACGCCGTGTGGAAGGAGCTTCTGGGCGTGTATATGCCTTGGGTGCGCCTGGACGGTGACATCCCCTTCTATGCCGAGGGCGAGGGCTGGCAGAGACAGCACCACATCTACTCCTCCCCCTTCTACTACATCGACTACTGCCTGGCCCAGACCGTGGCTCTCCGCTTCTGGGCGATGATCCAGAATAATCTGACCGACGCGTGGGCCCATTACATGGCCTACACCAAGGAAGGCGGCAGTAAGACCTTCACCGATCTCTTGAAGCATGCCGGACTGGACACCCCCTTCGATGAGGCCTGCCTGCAGGCGGTTTGCGAGGAGGCCAATAAGTGGCTGGGTGAGTTTGACCTGGGCGGGATCGTGTAAGGATACGGAGATACAAAGATACAGAGATACAAGATATTCGGTGATTGCGGAAGGCTTCAATTTTGGGTTTATCGAACCGTTTATTTCGGCTTGTCCGAATTATTTGCCCTCTCACCCGCTTCGCGGGAGCTCCCCCAAAGGGGGAGCCTTTCGTCCCAAATCACGCAAAATGTTGTTATCCGATAAGTGTTTTTTCGCCGTTCTAAGGCTCCCCCTCTGGGGGTGCCTCCTCGCAAGCTCGGGCGCGCAGCGGTGAGAGGGCTTTTCGGCGGGAGCAAGCCCCCACCCTACGATGAGTAACCTTACCGATAAACCCCCATTTTCCATGATGTACAATCATCTGACAAAATCCACATTAAGGAGATCCCCATGAACAAGCCTTTTTCCGATTGGTTTTCCCGCCCGCCTGCTCATTGTCATGACGGCGTATACTACTTTGACTCCGACCGTGATGCAGACTACTTTGATGAATCCAATGTGGCGATTTGGCGGGACGGAAGAATGAAGCGCAACTTTCACAGCGATTTCTTCCTTAATAACCCCGCCTCCCGCCGTCTCGTGGATCACATCGTCGGGAAAGGCGTTCCCGTGGTGGAGATCGCTTGCGGTCCGGGTATGGGACTTACTCCATCGGTGAAGCGGTTGGCGCCGGGTCATCTATGCTTGGCGACCGATGCAAGCGCGTTGGTGATCAAAGAGTGGAAACGGTATCTGGACGAAAATGAGACTATCGGGAATTTAGAGCTGGCCCAGTTCTCACTCATGGATATTCCCTTTCGGGATCATACAGTCCCCGCCTATTCAAGCTATATCGGGTTATCCTCTACGCGCAGCGGCGAGGAGGGACATGAGCAGGCGTTGCGGGAGATCTACAGGACCTTGATGAAAAACGGCTTTTTGTATACCATCGAAACGACGTGGACGGACACCGAGGCCATGCTCCGGGTGTTCCGTGAAACGGGAAAGACTCCGTGGAGCGGGCTTGGCTCGGATCACTGTGCCCCCACGTGGCGGGAGAGGTTTCTGCATACCGGCTTTGAGATCCTGAGCGAGGAAGTGTTCGAGTCCCGCACGCTGACCGCTGACGATAATGAGTTGGGCGAGGCCTCGGAACAGTTGGGGATCGAGATCGGTGTGCTTTCCAAGGCGTATATTTTACAGAAGCATTGATTTTACCACTAAGGTGGCGGCCTCAAGACCTGCGCCAACCTTCTGATATATGGGTTAGTCCGGTTATCCAAGCACCGACACAAGAAAACCGAGAAAGGAGAACAAAAAATGAAAAAGATTCGCCGAAGAACTGTCATCATATTGGTTGCCGTCGCTTTGCTTTTGTTCTTTCCCATTCCGTCTCCCCCCGCGAACGACGGCGGCACGGTGGAATTCCGCGCCATGACCTACTCGATCGTGAAATGGCATAGGATATTGCTTACAGCCGATGCGAGCGGGAAAGCGGATATGTACATCAAGACCTCTGTGTATTGGTTCCCCCACAATTTCAAGGACATTGATGATCTGTGGGAGCTGGAGATGGAGTCGGATTGAGCCTCGCTCACGGATGATGACCGACGTTCCTGCGCTCCAATTCACCAAAAATCACGGCCGTCCTCTTGACACAGGGCGGCCGTCATGCTATAATAACAAATGAAAAAGCCCTCCCGCAGTGGAGCGCTTCACCATACAGTCGGGCTCCACACGCCCGGGAAAGGAATTCCCGAGAAGACCCCCTCGGGAAAGGAAAACACTATGGCTAACAAACTGAGAGTCGGTATCGTCGGCGCGGGCAACATCGCCACCTCCGCCCATCTGCCCTCCTATATGGAGCTCACGGACAGCGTTGAGGTGGTTGCGATTGCGGACATCGTCCCTGAGCGCGCTAAAGCCGCCGCCGAGAAGTTCGGCATCCCCCACTACTTCGCATCCGTCGAGGAGCTTTTGGAGAATGTGGACGTGGATTACATCGACATCTGCACCTGGACCGCCGCCCACGCCCCCGTGTGCATCGCCGCCGCCAAGGCAGGGAAGCACATTCTGTGTGAGAAGCCCCTGGCCGCCAATCTCGAACAGGGTCTGGCCATGGAGAAGGCTGTCCGCGAGGCGGGCGTGCAGTTCATGCTGGCCGTGGTGACACGCTACATGGCCGAGGCCATCAAGTGCCGCGAGCTGTACGATCAGGGCGTGTTCGGTGAGATCTACGCCGCCAAGTGCCGCTACGTCCGCCGCCGAGGCACTCCCAGCGGCTGGTTCACCGACAAGGAGCTGGCCGGCGGCGGCCCCGTCCTGGACATCGGCGTCCATGCCATCGACCGTACCTGGTACCTCATGGGCCGTCCCACCCCTCTGACCTGCTCTGCCGAGACCTCCTACCGCATTGGCGACTTCCAGACCAAGGGTGTCACCCGCTGGAGCCCCTTTGGTGAAGGTAAGGGCGTCTTCGACACCGAGGACTCCGCCATGGTGTTCTTCCGCTTTGAGGGCGGCAAGACCATGATGGCCGAGGTCGCCTGGGCCATCAACGGTCAGGAGGCCAACGACGTGGTACTGTTCGGAAGCAAGGCCGGCTGTACCTTCGATCCCCTTACCATCTACGGCGAGGACGAGGAGGGCTACCTCTCCGACGTCCGCCCCGAGGTTGAGCCCAACAACCTGTTCGTGGAGGAGCTGCGCCACTTCGTGGAGTGCCTGAACACGGGTAAGACCCCCGTCTCCCCCATGGAGGACGCCCTCACCGTCCAGAAGATGCTGGACGCCATCTACCGCAGTGCCGAGGCTCACGCCGAGGTGACCGTCTGATCCCGAAAGAACAATTCCCCCGACACGCCTTTTGGGTGTCGGGGGATACTTTCATTATAAGTGGGTGAGGCTCATGCCTCGGGGGCTTCGACCACGAAGGCTTCCAGACGGGCGAACAGTGCTTCGGCCTTTTCGCCGTGATAGATGAGCTTCACGGGCTTGGTCAGATCCAGGCTGAAGATGCCCAGCAGGGAGCGGCCGTCCACCTTGTAGCGGCCCGACTCCAGATCCACCTCACCGTCAAAGGCCAGCAGGGTCTTGACCAGCGTGTAGACGTCCTCGATGGTTACGAGCTTGATGTAAATAGACTTCATGATGATCTCCTTTCTGCCGAAAAATGCGGCACGGACCATCGGCTTTTTGGGGTCGATGGGAACTATAATCGTTGCAGGCCTCCTTTGACCTGCGCCCATATTATAGCCCCAAAGCCCCTAAAAAGCAAGAGCGAGAGTGGATGAAAATATTCAAAGTTTTCCACAGATTTTTTGGCTTGATGCACAAAAATGAGTATGCAAAATTGTATACAATGACGACGTTGGCGGGGCGGCATCGGCCGAAAAAAAGAATGGTTTGCCGGGAATTACGGATGGCAGGGTTGCCGGATAATTGTTGTTTTATCAACAATTTACCAAAAACACTGCGAGAGAGGAGAAAAAAGCGGTACAAACTCACAGTTTTTTTGAACAGAGCACCAAAACATGGGGAAAACTCTTGACAAATATGGGGTTTTGCGGTATAATGAATGTGTATGTCTGTATCCGTATGTACCGCGCCTATGGCGGCGGAACAGTCAGCGAAATCAATTCGCCGCAAGACCGAGGTACAAGCGCCCCTGCCGCGCCCTACGTATGGTGATTCTGTCCATACGCCCCTGCCCCAGCCTTCCGACGGGAAGAACAGGAGAAAACCGCTATGTCTATGAATTTTATCCACAAGCTGCCCATTCCGCAAGAGACCAAGGAGCGTTATCCCGTTTCCTCTGCCGCCGCCGCAGTCAAGGCCGCCCGCGACGAAGAGATCGCCCGTGTTTTTTCGGGTGAGTCCGACAAGAAGGTGTTGGTCATCGGCCCCTGCTCGGCTGACAGCGAGGAGCCCGTGATCGAGTACGTCCGCCGTCTGCGCCTTTTGCAGGACAAGGTGGCCGATAAGCTGATCCTGATCCCCCGCATTTATACGGGTAAGCCCCGCACCACCGGCGAGGGCTACAAGGGTATGCTTCACCAGCCCGATCCTGCCGACGCACCCGATATGTACAAGGGTATTCTGGCCATCCGTGAGCTTCACACCCGTGTGCTGACCGAGTTCGGTCTCCCCACCGCCGACGAAATGCTCTACCCCGCTAACTACCGCTACCTGGACGATCTCCTCTCCTACGTGGCCATCGGCGCCCGTTCGGTGGAGAACCAGGAGCACCGTCTGGTCTCCAGCGGTGTATCCTGCCCCGTGGGCATGAAGAACCCCACCGGGGGAGATCTGTCGGTCATGATGAACGCCTTGACTGCGGCCCAGCAGTCCCACTCCTTCATCTTCCGCGGCTGGCAGGTCAAGACCTCAGGCAACCCCCTGGCCCACGCCATCCTGCGCGGCTACGTTAACAAGCAGGGCCACAGCCTGCCCAACTACCACTACGAGGATCTGGCCCACCTGGCCGAGCTCTATGCGGGGAGCCCCAAGCTGGTCAACCCCGCCGTGGTGGTGGATACCAACCACGCCAATTCCGGCAAAAAGTACCTGGAGCAGCCCCGCATCTGCAAGGAAGTCCTCCACGCCTGCCGTCACAACGACGACATCAGCCGTATGGTCAAGGGCTTCATGATCGAGAGCTACCTCATGGACGGTTCCCGCAAGGTCACCGAGGAGGGCTTCGGTAAGTCCATCACCGACCCCTGCCTGGGCTGGGAGAAGACCGAGCGGCTGGTGTTGGACGTGGCCGATCTGCTCTGATCCCCTCGGGGATCTCCCAAAACAGTCAAGCATTACCTGAAATATACTGAAAATGATGATGAAAGGCTTGGTTTGAGAATTATGTCTAAGAAAGTCATTGATGGCGAGCAGTTCCAAAAAATGGTGGCTTCCGCCGCAAATTCCCTGGACACCGAAAAGACCGAGATCAACAACCTGAACGTGTTCCCCGTCCCCGACGGTGATACGGGCATCAATATGTCCTTGACTATGAAGCCCGCCCGTGAGATCCAGGTGGAGCCCGGCACCCTGGCTGAGGCCGCCTCCCGCGTGGCCAACCGTCTCCTCCGCGCCGCCCGAGGCAATTCGGGTGCCATCCTCTCCCTGTTTTTCAGAGGTATGTCCAAGTCCTTTGAGGGGCTGGAGTCTGCCGACTCCGACGATATCGCCAAGGCCATCCGCAGCGGTACCAACGAGGCCTACCGTGCCGTCAGCAAGCCCGCCGAGGGCACCATTCTGACCGTCATGCGGGGCACCGCCGAGATCGCCGAGGCTGAGTCCGAGAAGTACAAGGGTGATCCCGAGGCCTTCTTTGAGCGGCTTCTGGAGGGTGCCGAGGAGGTTCTGGAGCAGACGCCCGAGATGCTCCCCGTCCTGAAGCAGGCCAACGTGGTGGATGCCGGCGGACAGGGCTTCGTCACCATGCTCAAGGGTATGCTGGCTTCCCTGAAGGGACACGACGTGGCTGCCGTGGAGGGAGCCGGCGACGAAGCCCAAGAAGGCGCTGACTTCGGTGAGTTCGATACCGACTCCATCACCTTCGCCTACTGCACCGAGTGCATCGTGGGCAAGTCCGACGAATTCCGGGGCGAGGGCACCGCCGAGGCCTTCAAGGAGCTCATTTCGGGCATTGGCGACAGTATGGTCTTCGTGGACGACGAGGAGATCATCAAGCTCCACATCCACACCAACGATCCCGGCTTTGTCCTTTCCGAGGCTGTCAAGTACGGTGCTTTGGAGATGGTCAAGATCGAAAACATGAAGAAACAGCACTCCGCTCTGACCTCCGCCGGTGAGAAGGCCGACAAGGGAGAGATCGACGCACCCATCGACTATACCCCCGACAAGGACTACGGCTTTGTGGCCGTTTGCCTGGGTGAGGGTACCGCCAACATCTTCCGCGAGCTGGGTGTCCAGGAGATCGTCACGGGCGGCCAGACCATGAACCCCTCCACCGATAACCTGCTGGATGCCATCCGCAAGACCCGCGGCCGCGAGGTTTTCGTCCTGCCCAACAATAAGAACATCATCATGGTGGCCAACCAGGCCGCCGCCATCATCGAGGCCGAGGTGTCCGAGGGGCTGATCCCCGAGCAGCGTGTCATCGTGCTGGAGACCCGCAGCGTCCCCGAGGGTATGTCGGCTATGCTGGCCTTCGATCCCGACTCCACCGCCGATGACAACGCCGCCGCCATGACCGAGACCTTCGGCTGTGTCCACACCCTGTCTGTCACCCGCGCCGTGAAGGACGCCGCCATCGACGGCATTTCCATCAAGGCGGGTGAGTACATGGGTCTGTGCGACCGCAAGATCGGCTACACCGGCACTGACTACGAGATCATCATCCTGGAGATGCTCCGCAACTTCCCCGACGCCGCTTTCGTGACCGTCCTTTACGGCGATGAGGTCACCGAGGAAAATGCCAACATCATTTTCGAGAAGATGAAGGCCGAGATGCCCGACACCGAGTTCAGCCTGCTCTACGGCGGCCAGCCTCTCTACGATTTCGTCATTTCCGTCGAATAAAACCGCTTGGGGGGAGAGCCGTGAACGGTTCTTCCCCCGAGATCCATTCTACATCGATCCAACCGACCTCCGTATCCAAAAGCCGAGGGCAACCCCCTTTTTTGAAGGTTTTTGAAGGATTCTTAAGGGGACTTTTTGCAAAAAGTCCCCTTAAGCCGCCGGAGGCCGTTCCCCAAAGGAGCCGACTATGGCAAGAGATATCAAAGAAAGCCGCGCCGAGATCGACGCGCTGAACCGCGAGCTGGTGGAGAAATTCTGCCGCCGCATGGACGTTTCCGCCGACGTGGCGGACTACAAGAGAGAGCACGGGCTCCCTGTCTACGACCGCACGAGAGAGCGGGAGATCCTGGCCGATATGGCCGACCTGGCGGGGCCCGACTACCGCTACTACGCCAAGATCTTCTTTACGGTTATGATGGATCTCTCCAAGGCCCGTCAGTCCAGCCTCCTGGCCGCCGCCCACGCTGAGAGCCATCCCGAGGATGTCTCGGTGCGCATACGCCGCGCCATGGAGACGACCTCCGCCGTTTTCCCCGACGGAGGCCTGGTGGCCTGCCAGGGCGTGGAGGGCGCATACAGCCAGATCGCCGCCGATCGCCTGTTCAGCCTGCCCCGCATCCGCTACTACGGTACCTTCGGCGACGTCTTCGAGGCAGTAGAGCGGGGCGAATGCGAGTTCGGTATCCTGCCTATCGAGAACAGCACCTACGGCACCGTCAACGAAGTCTACGATCTCATGCAGAAGTACCACTTCTCCATCGTCCGCAGTGTCAAGCTCCGCATCGACCACCGCCTGCTGGGTAAGCCCGGCACCAGGCTGGAGGATATCCGAGAGGTCTACTCCCACAGCCAAGCCTTGGGTCAATGCCGCCGCTTCTTAGAGGCCCACCCCGAGATCAAGACCCACGTCTGCCGCAACACCGCCGAGGCCGCCGCTACCGTGGCCGCCATGGGTCGGGAGGACGCGGCCGCCATCGCCTCCGAGTCCTGCGCCTCCCTCTACAGCCTGGCCCAGCTGGCCGACGGGGGCACCATCATGAACGCGGGACGCAACGATACCCGCTTCATCTGCATCACCAAGGATCTCCGCGTCTACCCCGGGGCCACCAAGATCAGCCTCATGCTGACCCTGCCCCACGAGCCCGGCTCCCTGTACGCCACCCTGGCCAAGTTCACTGCCCAGGGGGTCAACCTCACCAAGCTGGAGAACCGCCCCATCGAGGGCCGGGACTTCGATATGCGCTTCTACTTCGATTTCGAGGCCTCCCCCGCCGAGGAGCGTATCCGGTATCTGCTGAGTGATCTGGAGCGGAGCTGTGAGACCTTCGCGTTTCTGGGCGGCTATAGCGAGATCTGATGGAAATAACCGCATCCCTGTGGGCGAGCTGTCTTGCGACAGTGCCTTGGGGATGCGGTTTTTTTATTCATGTAACAGGATATAACAAATTGATTTTTCTTTATGGCGAGCAGATTGGATGGTATTCCATGTGCCGCCTTTTTCAATCCCGTTCCATATCGCCGGGATCAGATTCGATTTATCCACCATGTACAGATTTCGTTTTCGCATACATCCGTTACGGTAGTAGGGAGACACTTCTGTCACCTGATCGCACATAGCGAGGATAATTGCCCTTTCTGCGGCAGCCGTACCCATCCGTTTGATTGGAGAGTATGGATAGGGAAGGGAGGCTTCCAAGGTGATGGCTATATGTGGAAATTTTTCTTTTTTGAGAAGCACACAACGGGCAAAATCCACGTCTGCTCCCTCAGCCAATCCTGTAAGAAAGTGTGTGTAACCCTCTTGAATGAGATGGTCTATTTGCTGATCCGGCTTTTCCAAATACCGTGCGTAGGATTCACATGATTCGTTTCTGGGGAACAAAATCCCCGGGGGCGATGCCCTGTCACACAACAGGTCAAATTTTTCCCTCCTTTTTCGAAAGTTGACCAGTATCACGGACAAACTTCCGGACCATGATAGCATAAAATAAAGATAATTGTGACCTATATTGGTCAAAAAAGAGGGGACTTATACATGGAACAGAAGCTCCGCCGTGATCGCCGTATTGGGGACAATCTCTGCGCGCTTCGCGATAAGTACGGTATATCCCGGGAAAAGCTTTGCGCCGAGCTTCAGTTGCGCGGGTGTGATACTGCGCGTAGCTGCTACGCCAAATATGAGGCGGGTGAGCTGAACGTCCGCATCAGCGTTTTGATCGAGCTGAAAAAGATCTATGGCTGTACCTACGAGGATTTCTTGGAGGGCTTGGATATTCGAAATGAATAGAGTGCCTGCAATCCCACATGAAAGCCACCCCCGAGCCAAAGCCCTTCGTGCCGACGAAACGACACGAGGGGCTTTTTTCGGAAGCAAGGACGAGGGCTCGCGCGGTGCTCCGGATTACAGGTATTTCTTCAGCGCATCGATGTGGTTCTGCTCGAACTTGGCCCAGTCGCGGCAGATATCCACCAGATCGTGACACTCGGGCTTGCCCTCTGCGTGGTTGGCCAGCTTTTCGGCGGTGGTGACCGACATGGTGGCGCCCTCGATGAGCATTTCGGTGATGTGGCTGTTGCTGTCGTCCATGGCGGTGTTCATCATGATGCCCGCCTTGGTGGCCATCTTGGCCATCATGCCCCGCTCCTCGGGGTCGGCACCGTGATCCAGCAGGTACTGCTTGACCTTGCCGATGGTCTTTTCATAGTAGCACATGGCGGCGGTGATGTCGGTCTTCAAGCGGTTGTCCTCCACTCGGGGGAGCATATCCAGGTAGGCATCACAGCCCATGCTCATGTTCTTGTACAGCTCCTCGGCCAGCTTCTCGGCGGCGGGGGAGAGGGGCTGGGTCCTATGGCTGTTCTGGGCGACCTTGACCTCGGCGGTGACTACCTCGTTGGCGGTCTCCACGGGCGTCTCCACAGGGGTGGCAGTGTGGTTGGTATCGGACATGGTTGGAATATTCCTTTCGGTTTTTGGAGCGAAGATCGCTCCTGCCCATAGTATCCCACGGTATTCTCCCCAAATACCGTGAATTTTTTTGGAAAATTACCGCCTGCACCCCAAAACCATTTGACAAATAGGAAAATTCGTGCTATAATAATATGGATTATAATTTCTGCCGAAAGGAGGATGACCCATGGCCAACGGAATTTTCACGGGAAGCGGCGAGCGCGTCTTTGTGACGGTGCCCACCCGCTACCACGCTTACACAGCAAGCGGCCCCAAATACTCCCTGACCGCCGCCGCAGATTTTCTGGCGGACGCGGGCTTTGACGGAGTGGACCTGTCCCTGGATCAGCCGGAGCCCGACGGCGACGATATCCTCCGCTCGGTGCTGTACAGCTTCGGGAACCGCGCCGCCGCGAGAGGGCTGACGCTCCCCATGTGTCACCTCCCCTTCTTCATGCCAAGCCCCGACGATGCGGCGGCGATGGCTCGCTTCTCAAAAGAGATCGCCTGCGGCCTCCGCATGGCGGCCATGCTGAAAATACCCGACGCGGTGATCCATCCCATCGTGCGCCACGAAAGCAAACGGTGTCGGGTGCTGTGGCTCTCCGAAAATATGCGCTTCCTCATGCCCATCCGCGATTTGGCGGGCAAGCTGGGGGTGACTCTTTGCATCGAGAACATGACGGGCAAGCCCTACGCCGCCCATCCCTCCGAGGCGGTCTACGGCAGTACCGCCGACGATATTCTGGAGCTTTCCGAGCGGTTGGACGCCATGGTCTGCTGGGACTTCGGCCACGCCAACATCACGGGGCTGTGTCAGTCCGCCGAGCTGGAAAAGCTCTGCGGCCGGGTGCGATGTTTGCACATCCACGATAACGACGGAGTCAATGACTCCCACCGCATCCCCTTCGAGTGTCCCGAAGCCACCCCCTTGGGCGGGTGCGTGGACTGGGAGGACGCCGCCGAGGGCCTCCGCCTGTGCGGGTTCCTCACCACCTCCAACCGATGTATCAACCTGGAGCTGAAGACCTCCGACCTCCCCGCTGACAGATCAGTCAGGCTCTCCCACGCCGCCCGCGCCGTATACGCCGCCAAAAAATTGGCAAATATCATGTAAATTACCTCCCCACATAGAAAGGCAAGACTATGCAACTCTACAATTCCGCTACTCACCAAAAAGAAGAATTTATCCCCCACGTCCCCGGCAAGGTCAGCATGTACACCTGCGGCCCCACGGTCTACCACTTCGCCCACATCGGCAACCTCCGCACCTACATGATGGAGGACGTGCTGGAGAAGTACCTCCGCTACGCCGGATACGACGTGACCCGTGTCATGAACATCACCGACGTGGGACACCTTTCGAGCGATGCCGACGAGGGCGAGGACAAGATGCTCAAGGGCGCCCGCCGCGAGAAGAAGACGGTCATGGAGATCGCCAAGTTCTACACCGACGCCTTCTTCGCCGACTGCGAAAAGCTCAACATCAAGACCCCCGACATCGTCCAGCCCGCCACGGGTTGCATCGACGAGTACATCCACCTCATCGAGACCCTCATCGAGAAGGACTACGCCTACGAGGCAGGCGGTAACATCTACTTCGACACCGCCAAGCTGGAGAAGTATTATATTTTCAATGATTTCAAGGAGGAGGACCTGGACGTGGGCGTCCGCGAGGGCGTGGAGGCCGACGGCAACAAGCGCAATAAGGCCGACTTCGTTTTGTGGTTCACCAAATCCAAGTTCGACGATCAGGAGCTGAAGTGGCCCTCTCCCTGGGGCGTGGGCTACCCCGGCTGGCACATCGAGTGCTCGGGTATCTCCATGAAGTATCTGGGTGAGTACCTGGATATCCACTGCGGCGGTATCGACAACGCCTTCCCCCACCACACCAACGAGATCGCCCAGTCCGAGGCCTACATCGGCCATCCCTGGTGCAAGTACTGGGTCCACGTCCTCCACCTGAACACTACGGGGGGCAAGATGTCCAAGTCCAAGGGCGAGTTCCTCACCGTCTCCCTCCTGGAGGAGAAGGGCTACGATCCCATGGTCTACCGCTTCTTCTGCCTCCAGTCCCACTACCGCAAGTCCCTGGTCTTCTCCTGGGAGAACATGGACAACGCCGCCGTGGCATACAATAAGCTGATCGCCCGCATCGCCGCCCTGGATCCTACCAAGGGCGAGGTGGACGAGGCCGCCGCCGCTACCCTCAAGGATGGCTTTGTTAAGGCTCTGGACAACGACCTCAATACCTCCCTGGCCGTCACCGCCATCTACGACGTGCTGAAGGCCAAGGTCAGCGACGCCACCAAGCTGGCTGTCCTGGCTGACTTCGATACCGTCCTCTCGGTGGGTCTTCTGGACCGCGCCGCCGCTCTCCGCGACAAGCTGGCCGCCGAGAAGGCCGCCGCCGAAGCCGCGAAAAAGGCCGCCGAGGAGGCATCCGCTGAAGCGGCGCGTGCCGCCGCCGCTGCCGATCCCTTCGTGGCCGAGATCCTGGCCGCCATTGACGCCCGCAAGGCCGCCAAGAAGGAAAAGAATTTCGCCGAGGCCGACCGCATCCGCGACGAGCTGGCCGCCCGTGGCGTGACCCTCATCGATACCCCCCAGGGCACCACCTACAAGATCAACTGATCCGTCCAATAAAGGAATCTCAAAATGCTGGAATTTCTGAAAAAACACAAGAGCGTCATCCTCTATATCATCTTTGGCGGCATGACCACCGTCATTGATTGGACGGTGTCCTTCCTGCTCTACTACTTCTGGGGGGATGCCATCGACGCCACCCCCATCCTCCTCCACGGCGCCAACGTCATCGCCTGGGTGGCCGCCGTGACCTTCGCCTACGTGACCAACCGCATTTGGGTCTTTGAGAGCAAGAGACGGGGATTCATCCCCATCGTCTGCGAGATCGCCGCCTTCGCGGGTGGGCGCGTGGTGACGCTCCTGCTCCAGGAGGTCATTATGGGCGTGTTCTGCACTTGGCTGGGGCTCAACGAGTACCTGTTCAAGGTCATCGCCGCCGTGCTGGTCATCATCCTTAATTATTTCATCAGCAAGCTCCTGGTGTTCCGCAAGACCCGCCGTGAGGCCGCGGCTGAGGCTGAGGCTTCCCGGGCCGACAAATAAGTATGAAGCCCGCTCACAGCGGCCGCCGTGAGGTGTCCTTGTACTTTTTGTTCGGGATCATCACCTCGGTGCTGGCCTTTCTGACCTACCTGGCCGTCTTCGGCGTGGCCGAGCACTGGCTTCACATCTCTATGGCGGATAAGACCACCTTGGCCTACACCGTGACCTACGCCATAGCCCAGCTCCTCCAATGGCTGGTGGCCCTGCTGTCGGCCTTCTACACCAACCGCAAATGGGTCTTCACCGAGGCCGACCACGGAAAAGGCACCCTGTGGCATCAGCTTTGGCTCTTCTCGGGCTCCCGCGTCTTCACCTTCTTTTTGGATCTGGCCGCCACCTACGGCCTCATCCACCTGCTCTCGTTGTGGCTGACCCCCGACAATACTCCCGTTCTGCTGGGGGTGAAGCTGGATGCCGAGCTGTGGGCGAAGGTGGTCGTGTCGGCGCTGGTGATCGCCGCCAACTATTTTTTGAGCAAGCTTCTCGTATTCAAAAAGAAAATATGACCCACTGGGGCATACCCGTGAGCCGTACATTGGCCGCGTACGGTATGCCCCCTCTCGATCCCCTGACTTTTTTATGCGGGGCAGACCCCCGAGAAAGGCATTTCATCTATGCATGATCTGGGCTACTACAACGGCAAGATCGGCGCCCTGGAGGAGCTGACCGTCCCCTTCAACGACCGCGTCCATTTCTTCGGCGACGGCGTCTACGAGGCCACCTTCACGCGGAACCACAAGGTCTTCGCCCTGGCGGAGCACATCGACCGCTTCTACCGCAGCGCGGCCATGGTGGACATCAAAATCCCCATGGAAAAGACCGAGATGGCCGCCCTCATCCGGGATCTGGTGAACCGCGTGGACGACCCCGAGCAGCAGGTCTACTTCCAGATTACGCGAGGCACCCAGCCCCGCAACCACACTTACCCCGAGGACATGGTCGGCAATTTCTGGGTGGTGCTGAAGCCCATGCCCATCAAGGATATCGGCATGGAGGTGAAGACCATCCTCCGCGAGGATATCCGCTTCCACCAGTGTCACATCAAGACCCTGAACCTCCTCCCCGCCGTCCTATACAGCCAGGAGGCCGCCCGCGCGGGGGTCTACGAGGCCATCCTGTACCGTACCCCTAACCAGAGCGGCCTCGGCGGTGAGCTTTGCGGCGGGATGCCCACGCGCGTGACCGAGTGCGCCCACTCCAACGTCCACATCATCAACCGGAAGGGCGAGTTCCAGACCGCCCCCCTGGACAATCTCATTCTCCCCGGCATCGCTCGCGCCCACCTCATCACCGCCTGCCGTGCCCTGGGGATTCCCGTCAATGAGACCCCCTTCACGGTGGACGAGATGCTGAATGCCAAGGAAGTTCTCATTTCCTCCTCCTCTGCTCCCGGTTTGCGGTGCGTGGAGATCGAGGGCAAACCCGTGGGCAGGCAGGCACCCGAGGTGGTGGCGGCCTTGCAGAAGTGGGTGAGGGACGAGATATTCGCGGCGACGGAGAGGGATTGAGGGAAAACAAATTAGGGTTTAATGGTGCGTATGTCACCGGATATGCACGATGAGACAGCTATGTAACGGGCGCACACACAGGTGCGCCCCTACCTTGATCTTTTATTTAGGATCATAACATTTCGGCTTTTTGATGCTCGGTAGGGGCGCACCTATGTGTGCGCCCGCCAACGAAAAGCATTCTGATCTGTTCCTCCAACCAGCCCGCCAAACCCAAATTTGAACCATAAAGACCGCTCACACAAAGGAGGACCCAACATGACACCGGATACCATCATAGCCCTTGGGATCATGGGCCAGTTCTATCTCGCAGTCGCCGTGCTGACGGTCATCCTGGCCCGCCGCGCCCCCAAGGCGGAGCATATGGCCAAGCCCTGGGTGGGAAATATGGTTTTGGGGATCGTATTCATGGTGCTCATAACGGCTATATTCATCCCCCTGGCCATCAAGGATCGCGCGCCGTGGTGGACGGCCCTGTTCATTATGGCTTTCGATCTGCTGGGCGTCAGCCTCATTATCTCCTATTACAACTGCCGTTTGTGGGTCATGGACACCTGCCTGATCCAACAGGACTTCTGGGGCCGCAGGAGAGAATGGCGCTACCGTGACGTCGTTAAGATCGTCGAGCAGGGCTATGAGGTGATCTTTTGGTTCCGAAACACCGAAAAGTGGTTGATCTACGCCCGAGACCCCAAGGGAGAGGATCCCATGCTGGCGGCCATCCTGGAAAAGATCCCCGAGGGGCAGTTGGACTCCGACCTTCCCGAGCCGCCCGTCCGTCTCTTCTCAAACGCGGTGTACGGCGGCGTGGGCGGGTACTACGCCCTCTGGGCGGTCTTCTATCTGTTGGCCTTACCGATCCTGCTCATGGGCATGGTGGGGCGGTCGTGGGTCATGACCCTGATCGTCCTCGTCCTTATGGCGGTCTGGACGGTGTACATCGTGCTGGCCGTCCGCTCCGCCAAGCGCGCCCACGCCTCCGAGAAGTGGGCGAATATTGCTCGGCATTGCTGGAAACAGGGATCTTTGCGCCCGTAAGGATCGGTGTATCCGAAGGAGACGGGACGGCGGTTCAAAAAATAATGGGGAGTGACCTCCCCGAAGAATATGAAAAGGAGACGAATATGAAACTCGGTATCATCAACGGTTGGGACGAGGCATCCTTCCGATACGTGGCAGAGCTTGGCCTGCACGCGGTGGAGTTCTGCTGTAACCACAATTACGACAGCATGGAGGTAGCGGGCCACACCGACGAGATCATGGCCCTCAGCGAGCGGTATGACGTAGCCGTGGGCTCTATCGGCCGCTGGGGACAGAGGCGCATCGACGAGGCGGGAGAGATCATTCCCTCGGCTCTCAAGCACGATCAGAACCTGATCGACGCCGCCTCCGCTCTGGGCTGTCCCGTGTATAACGTGGGGTGCAACTGGACCGAAGGCAAGACCTTCGAGGAGAACTGCGCCATCGCCATCCGCTATTTCGGAACGCTGATCGACTATGCCAAGGGCAAGAACGTCCAGATTGCGGTCTACAACTGCTCCTGGGAGAATTTCGTGGTGACCGAAAAGGAATGGGAGCCCATCCTCGGCGCCCTGCCCGAGCTGGGTCTGAAGTACGATACCTCCCATTGCCTCGGCCGTGGCGGCGACTATCTCCACGAGATGGTGGCATGGGGCAGCCGCATCCGGCACTTCCACATCAAGGGCTCTCTGTACGTGGACGGCCGACACTATGACGATCCCCCCGCAGGCCTGGATCAGATCAACTGGGGCGCGGTCATGACGGTGCTCTACAACAGCCACTACAACGGTATGCTGTCCATTGAGCCCCATTCCAACCACTGGATGGGCACCCGAGGCCAGTGGGGCGTGGAGTATACCATCAAGTTTATCACCCCCCTCATCATGCCCGAGGACTACACTTATAACGGCAGTCCTTATATGCCGTAAGTTCCGTATCAGATAGATAAAAATACCGCGCAGACGGGAGATTTCCGTTTGCGCGGTGTTTTTGTTACTGCTGTGCAAGCCAATCCATGATGGTTTTCCATTCGTCAATGGTTTCCAATCCGTGGCTGGCGGTTTCTCTTGTGATAAAATGGTAGGACTTACCCGCTTGCTCCAGCTTTTCCGCAAAGGCGGTTGCCTGACTGTAATCGACCTGTTGATCGCCCTTGCTGTGAATGAGCAGAAGGGGAGTTTGCAGATCGGCGGCAAAGGTGACGGCACTACGGGCGGCGTAGGCCTCGGGAGCGGTTGTCGGCGTACCGCCCACACGGCGGGTCAGCATCTCCTGCATATCCTCTCGGCTTTCAAAGTTGGCCGCCAGGTCGTACACACCCGAGATACAGGCAGCCGCACGGATCACGTGATCCTTGTCTGCCTGTAATGCGAGGCAGGTCTGCATACCGCCTCGGGACACGCCTACCATATAGATTTTTTCAGCATCCACAAAGCCCATTTCCTGTACGCGATCCATCCAGAAGGTCACATCTGCTACATCTGCACCGCCGAATTCATCCTTGCCTGTTCCGGGCTTGGTCTCCCGATACTGGGAAGCGATCACAACGCAGTCGGTGAGTTGCGCCATCATGGCAATCTCCAAGGCGGAAGATGCGCCGAAATTGCCGTTTCCGCCGCGGTTATAGATCAGCAGAGGGCGGGTGCTTTCGGTATAGTCCTTGGGAACAGAGATAAAGGCGGCGACCGTACATCCGTCCACGCGGTACAGTACCTCATAGGTTTGGATGCGGTCACGAACCCCCATGAGGGCGGCGGCGTAGTTTTCGGGGAGTTGGCTCATGTCCATGCTCTCCAGCTCGGTATGGACAACGGCATGAACGGTTGTTACAGCCTTGTCCTCAGCCAACTGCTCTACGGCGGTGTACACAGTGGGAGATGTAGGTGAGTCGGTCTTGGATTCGTCGGATGTTTCGGTCGCGGTGACCTCGGCGGTCGTGTCGGGGGTCTCTGCGGGGTGAGTGTCATGGGGCGTAATCGAGCTGCCATCGCAGGCGATCAGATTTCCCAGCAGCAGTACGGCCGACAACATATATGCCATCGTTTTTTTCATGGTGAGCTTCTCCATTTATTTGATTCGGTATGACAAATTGAAAAAATTATTTGAGTAACAAATGAGACCCCAAGACACCTACAAGACAAAGCACCGCCGTGATCAAAACACAGCACACCAAAAAGGGTGCTTTTCGGCGGGTGAGTCCGTAGTACTCCTCCAAAACACCGCTTATGGGCAGGCAGTTCAGAAGGATACAGGGGAACACCGTAATCAGCCAGACCGTGTAGGCGTACAGCGGGACGGCGGACACAAGGATCACACAGAACCAGGCGGGGCACAGGGTCAGCAGGGAGGACAGCAGGATCTTACGGTCATCCCTTTCGTCCAACCCGAAATGGATGAGCTTTTGCTCGTATTTTTGCAGTTCCCGCATACCCCGCTCCCCGATCCCCATGCACACGGCGTACAGGGCCAGGATCGCCAGCAGGATGCAGACGGAGGTGGCAGACATTTTGAAAACGCCGATGTAGATGCAGGAGAAAAAGGTGATCGACAAAACAAACAGGATGATCTGGCCGATGAGCCGCTTCATATTCGTCCCTCTCCTTTTTTTCATTATATCATACCGTAGCGCGGCAAGTCAATCAACCGTTTTGAGAAGCTCTCTCAACCGAAACAAGAGGGGAGATCACAGCTCGATCAGCTCCTTGGGACTCTTGGTAAAGTCGTAGATCGTCCCATCCTCCAGCACCGCGATCATATCCTCAATGCGGCAGCCGTACTCGCCCTCGATATAGATGCCGGGCTCCACCGTCACCACGTGGCCGGGGGCCAGGAGGACGTCGGCAGGGACAGAGGCGGCGAAGCGGGGGGCTTCGTGGATGTACAGGCCTACGCCGTGGCCCAGGCTGTGGCCGAACAAGCCCTTGTAGCCGGCGCCGTCGATGATATCGCGGGCGATCCTGTCGGCCTCGGCGCAGGGCAGGCCGACCTTCAGAGACTCGATGGCGGTGGTCTGGGCGCGGAGGACGGTGTGGTAGAGACGCTTGATCTCCTCGTCGGCCTTGCCGATGACCACGGTGCGGGTCATGTCGGCGCAGTAGCCGTCTACGCGGGCGCCGAAGTCCATGGTGAAGAAGCCGCGCTCCAGCTTCACGGGGCGGGGCACGCCGTGGGGGCGGGAGGACTGGGTGCCCGACACCGCGATGGTGTCAAAGGCGGTTCCCTCGGAGCCGTGAGCCCGCATGAAGAACTCCAGCTCCAGAGCCACCTCCACCTCGGTGCGGTCGGGGTTGATGAAATCCAGGATGTGGGCAAAGGCGTCATCGGTCAGCTTTTGAGCGCGGGCCATCTTCTCGATCTCGGCGGCGTCCTTGTACAGGCGCAGACCGTCGATCATGGCCGAGGCGCCGCTCTGCATCTCCACGCCCTCAAAGGTCTTCTTGAATCGCTCCAAAAGGGAGTAGGACAGGGTGGCCTCTTCAAAAAGGGCGACCTTTACCCCGTGATCCTTGAGAATAGCGGCCACGTAGGCCAGCATGGAGCGGTCGGGCATGATGATCTCGAACTCGGTAGCATCCACCTGGGTGCGGGCATCCTCGATGTAGCGGAAGTCAGCCAGCAGGAAGGCCTTCTCGGGGAGCACCACCACGAAGCCGTCGGTGTAGTTCAGCCCCGACAGGTATCTCTGGTTGATCTCGGAGGAGACCACAATGGCCTCGGTGTGAGCCGCCTTCATGGCGGATTGGAGCTTGGAAAGATGGGACATGGTATTTTTCTCCTTAATTGTATATTGTGAGGGGGGATGAGGAGATACGGAGATACAAGATACGAGATACAAGATACGGTTGCGGTTATATCTTG
This sequence comes from Clostridia bacterium, assembly GCA_017938885.1. Classification (GTDB taxonomy): domain Bacteria; phylum Bacillota; class Clostridia; order Oscillospirales; family CAG-272; genus CAMEON01. The sequence goes on along the minus strand of JAGBAS010000056.1, from coordinate 4,583 downwards.
TATCTGCCGAGCTTGCCCGGCGCGTATCTTTGTATCTTGTATCTTACATCTCGATGACCACCATCGCCGAGCAAGAGAAGCCCGGCACGGTATAGGTCACGCGGCCGTCCTCGTAGGTAAAGGGCAGATCGGTCATGGCGGGGGCCAGATACACCCGCTTGGGGACGGTGGATGTGGCCAGCGAGCAGGTCACGTCGGGGGTAAAGGGCAGATCCTCAATGATCTCAATGCCGCCGCCCCGTACCTTGGGGATGGCGTAGACCAGCTGGTGGATGATCTGGGTGCCGCTGTCGGTCTCCTTCACCGCCACCGAGGTCACGCCGCAGGAGGGCAGGGAGGTGGTGAGGGTTTTGTCATTACCCAGCAGGCGGTCGATCACATCCAGCACCGCATACTTGACGTGCACCGAGCCCTTATCGGCATACTCGGTGAAGATATCCCAACCAATATACCCGATCTGGGTAGTCACAACAGCGGCGGGAGAGGTCTTGTCGCGGTCGTAGGGGGTATGCTGGTGAGAGCAGAAGCGGCGGGGGGCGCGATTGAAGTAGGATTCTGCCTTGAGGTCGCGCACTTCACCGGTAAAGCCCTTGCGGATGGTTATATCGTAATTGCGGCTGTAGGTGACGTAATTGGTCTCGCCGTTGGGGACAAGATCGAAGCAGGGGCGCAGGTAGGCGGGGCGGGACTGACCCTCGCCGCAAAAGTCTACGCCGAAGTCAAAGACGAACTGCCCCTCACAGGTGCCTGACTTACCCGTCAGCAACAGCTTGCCGCCCTTGGCAAGGTAGGCGTTGAGACGGTCGCGCAAGCTCCCCTCGGGGATCTCCATGGTGTCGGGGAGGATGAGGAGGCGGTACTTCCCAAAATCGGCCTCGGGGTCGAGGATATCGTAGAGGTAATGTCCCTCCAGCAGGATGCGGTTGGCACCCAGATCTTGCTTGATCCCTTCGGGGAGGGCGTTGGGACAGATCTTCCGGAAGTTCTCAGCCGAGAGCAGACCGATATCAGCGGTGAGCTTGGAGCCGATCAGCCATGGCTCGCGGGCCTCCACCTCGGCGTAGGCCGCGCCGATGAGGTTGTAGGTGGCGAGGTCAAACTCCCCGTCGGGGTGGAGCTGATCCCCCACCGAGCACCGTGCGCCGCAAGCGTTGGCCAGAGCCGCCTCGTAGCGCAGGGCATTCGGGTGCTTGAAGCCGCCGAACTCGCCCCATGTGGTGTGGAACTTGCCCGTCATGCCCAGGAAGTCACGGCCCAGGGTGCGGGCGTAGGCGGCGGCGCGGGGGAAGTGATCGTAGCCCCAGCCGCCCGTGGGCAGGGATTCCAGCTCGAAATGTCCTTGATTGCGGAAGGCGATATCCCGCCCCTGGAAGATGGCACCGCCGTCGTTGTGGATGATGGGGAGACCGGGAATGATGCGATCCACCACCTCGGCCACGCGGTCGGTGTACCGATCGTAGACCACGCGGGCGTACTTCCATACGTCGGCATCGCTGTCGGGGTCGAGTCCCCGCGCCTTCATGCCCTTGACACAGTCGGGACACCAGCAGGGAACCATGCCGATGATGTCCAAAAACAGGCCGTCAAACCGACCCTTGTAGCGGGTCAGCACTTCCTCGATCTCCCGGGTGAGCTGATCCAGGTAGGCGGTGCCGAAGCAGAGACGGTGGTAGCCCGCCTCGGTTTCGAAGTTGCCGCCGTAGCCGTTCTTATCTCTCCGCAGATGCTCGGGATGGCGGACGGCGTACTGCTCCGAAAGTCCTGCCGAGACGTAGATCTCGGTGCGCACCCCCAGCTCCTCGCAGACGGCCAGCTGCTCGTCCAGAAGGTCACAGCAGAGGTGGGGGTGGGGGAGGTTCACCTCGGTGGGGTGGTAAGACCAGCCGTGGTGGCACTTGGAAAACAGCGTGATCGAATTGACGTGACCCGCTTGCAGAGCCGCTCTGAAATTCTCGCGGGAGAAGCGGGAGCCGATACCCTCGATGCATTCGGAGGTGTGGAAGTCGAGATGGATCTGACGGTAGGGAAGGGACATGATCGTGGTCTCCTTATTTGTTTATTTTTGGGAAAGCTTATGATCGTACCACGTCGGTACAGGGTCTTTCATATCATCATACCATCCCAGCACATCCTTGGCTTGGTTCAGCATGGTCGTGATCTCGGTATCTCCGAAGGGAATCGCCCAGGGCACCGACGAGAGCATATTACTGCTGATATACAGTGCCAGCAGCCGCCAGAACTCCATGGGTACGGCGGTGCTCTCATTCACACCGAAATATCCGTCCACCAACCCCGTGGCGAAGACGGGCGCTGCCTGGGCGCACCAGACGATGCGGTTGAATTCCTCCCAGGGGTCTCCGAAGTCGTAGCGGTCGAAGTCGATGATGACGATCTTGGGATCGGTTTCGGCGTCGGTCAGCATCATGTTGCCGATGTGGTAGTCCCCGTGCTGGAAGGTCTGGGGGCGGCCGTGAAGCAGGTGGCGGTTCTCCTCAATGTAGCGCAGGAGGTGATGGTCGCCCTCGAACCGGATGGGACAGTCGGAATACATTTTGATCTTGCGGTCGATCTTGGCGTTGAAGCGGGGCTCCCAATCGGGCTGATCGGCGGGGGCGGAGATGGAATGGATGCGGGTCAGATACTCCCCCGCGTCGCGGCCTAATTTGTACTGTGCTCCGGCGGTGAGGGTGGGGACGGTGGCCTCTGCGTCCACTCCGTCGATCCAGGTGTGAACGGCGTAAATTCCCTCGTCACACGCCCCGATGGATACAGGCTCGCACATTGGGATTCCCAAGGCGGCTACGGTCTTTTGGAGGTCGAAGAGCCTCTCGAATCGGTCGCCCCGCTCGCGGGCGGTGATGCGGAGAAAATAGGGGGTGCCGTCGGCTGTTACGGCGCGGTATTTGCGATCCCCCGACCAGCCGTAGTCGATGGGGGTGAGGGTTTGGAAATCGGTGAGTTTCATGGTTCTTTTGATGTGGTGTGTGTCGAAGGCGGTTGACAATGCGGATGAATTGTGGTATAATACATAGCGGAAACCATATGGTTTCCCGTAGGAGTTGCCTGAACGGCGTCCGAACTGATGCTTTGCATCAGTTCATAAAGTTTCAATCATCGTCCATGGGTCGACGATTGAAACTTTCGCGGTCGCTTCCTCCCTTCAGAGGAAGTCGAAATCTTTTTCCTTCCTCGATGCCAACATGGAGGGAGGTGATTGAATGGACTTTGTTACATGGAGCGAGCTCATTTATTTGTTGATCGAACTCGTAACGTTAGCATTTGTTATTCTGTCTTACTTAAACAGTAAAAAAAGATAACCGCCCAACCTTCCAAATCGTGCGGTTATCTTCTTAATCATACGAGGAAGTGACCGTTGCCGGTAGCTCCTACGCCTTTATGATACCACACTTTGCTTGGTTTGTCAATACTTTTTCGGAATTTTTCACAGTGGCGGGGATGCCGCTTTTTTGTTTGCCTTATTTGCCCCTGCGCTCAGTCCAGTACCGCTTCATCGCCAGCGCGTCCTCCGCCATGGTGCCGTCCGACTCGCAGATGATGCGGGGGCAGAGACCGTCCGCAATGATGGCCTCCATCAGAGGCTCGAACTCGGGACCGTAGACCGTATCCTCGAAGGTGACGTGGCGCTTCTCTCCCGCGTCGGTGAACTCGATCTTGGAGAAGTGGCAATGGAGGTGGGTGGCGTACTCGGCACCCAGCTTGTCCGCGATGGTGTGGAAGACACGACGGTAGCTGTCCTTGTCGGGGAACTGATCGCCCACCCCTCTCGCGTTGAGGTGGCCGAAATCCACCACGGGATGGAAGTGGGGATCCACCTTGCACTGCTCGATGACCTCGTCCAGAGTCCCCAGCTGGTTGCGCTTGCCCATGGTCTCGATGCCCAGGCGGATGGGGGTATCCCCTACCGCCTCCATGAGACGGGCGAGGGTGTCGCAGGACAGGCGCATGGCCTCCTCCCGGGAGATCTTGCCCGCGCTGCCGCTGTGGATGACGATGGTATCCGCCCCCAGAAGCTCGGCGGCCCAAAGGGACTTCTGAATGTAGCCAATGCTATTTGTGCGCTTCTCCTCCTCCACCGAGGACAGGGAGATGAAGTAGGGGGCGTGGAGGGACATGAGGATGCCATGCTCGTGGGCCTTCTGTCCGATGGCGAGAAGCGCTCCCTCGCCGGCCATGATGCCCTTGCCCGCCTCGTATTCGTAAGCATCCAGACCCTTGCTCTTCAGCCAGCCGGGAGCCTGGACGGTGGCCTTTCCGCCCTCTTGCTTGAACCACTCCCCGTTGCCGCCGGGGCCGAAGGTGGGGGTGGTGACAGTCTTGAAGTCGATCATATAGGTTCCTTTCCGGCGGGGGGATCCCGCCAAAGGGGATTTGTTTCTCCTATTATTTTAACAGATTGAGCGGGATTTTGCAATAGGGTGGGGAAAGATTTTCAAATTTGGGTTTGGTGGGGAGTACGGGAGAACGCCAGAGAGGAACTTCTTGAAAGAAGTTCCTCTCTGGACTCTCCTCAAGAACTTTCAAAAGGGATTATTTATCAATGTTTTTTGAAGGTTTTTGGAGTT
>JAGBAS010000055.1 GCA_017938885.1 Clostridia bacterium | reverse complement strand
GAGTAGCCGATAAATGGACATTTCCCGAAGGGAAATGATCTGCTTTCCTCCATATAAAAACCTTTCCTGATCGTGTTTTATAGTGCTTTTCCCAGCGCAGATCAAAAACTTTTCGTGTGGCTACTCATCCGTCACGCCCTATGCGCCGAGCTTGCTCGGAGGACACCTTCCCTTACAAGGGAAGGCTTTCAACGCGGAAACCCAACTCACCGATAAACCCAAATTTGATTTATCCACATTCCCTATCTCCCCAAAGGAGGCAAACACCGTGAAACAACCAACCGCCGCCGCTCTCCCCTCCGACGAGGCCATTGTAGAGCTCTACTGGAATCGGGACGAGGCTGCCATCACCGAGACCGACCGCAAGTACCGCGGCTACCTCCACACCGTGGCGTGGAATATCGTAAAGGACGAGCAGGACTGCGAGGAATGTCTCAACGATACCTACCTCAAGGCCTGGAACTCCATCCCGCCCCAGAGGCCCAACTGCCTGAGGGCCTTCCTCACCAAGATCACCCGTACCATCGCCATCGACCGCTACCGCAAGGAGCGGCGACAGAAGCGGGTCCCCACCGAATGCACCCTCTCTCTATCCGAGCTAGCCGAGACCCTGTGCGGGGACTCCCCCGAGGTGGAGTACGAGTCAGCGCTGGTGGGCAAGGTCATCAACGATTACCTGCGGACACTCAGCGAGCGGGATATGTGCCTGTTCGTCAGCCGCTACTTCTGCTCGGATCCCATCGCGGAGATCGCCGAGAAGTGCGGCATGAGTGAGTCCGGAGTCAAAAAGGCCCTTCTGCGGCTCCGTGAGGGGCTGAGAACAGAACTGGAAAAGGAGGGGATCAAGCTGTGAAGAACGTAAGCGAAAAAAAGCAGGACTTACTTTTGGATGCTCTGTCCTGCATAGATGAAGATATTCTGGCCAAGGGGCTGGCTTTGCGGGACGGAGCTGCCGCGCCCGCATCCCAAGTAGCGAGCGCCGCTCCCAAGGAACCCGCACAGACCACGATGATTCCGCCTTTATACGATCTGACCCGACAGCCCGAGAAGCCACCGAGGAAGAACCCCTGGCGGGTGCTGGCGGTGGCGGCGGCCGCTTGCCTCCTTCTCTGTGTCGTCCCTCTGTCTATGTGGATGGTGGGGAGTCTCGCGAAGAGCGGTGATGAGGCAGAGGGCACCTTGTATGATTCTACCGGAAGCCTCGCGGGGATCCAGAATGGATCGAACGCGGAGGACTTTTTCCCAAGCGAACCCGAAGACGGGTGGGGGGAGAATGACAAGCCCGAGGCACCTGTGGATACGGAGATCGTCGAGGACTCCACCGAGATCATGGCCCCCGAGGGCATCGAGACCGATCACTTTTGGGAGGCGGAGACCGAGCCGGAAACCGTCTTTGAGCCCGAGGAGCTGGTCTGGAGTACGGTATCCAAGACCGACGACATGGCAGAATACACCGCCACGGGACACAACGGAACCGCCATTACCCTGCTCGGCACCAGGGATGCCGCCTTGGGCACCCCCTTCCCCGCCGAGGATGAAATGGCACTCCGCATGGTGGGACAGTGGCTGGCTTCCCTGTATACGCTGGATTACGGCTACCATTTCCCCCTGTTCTACGAGTCTTTCGTGCAGGAGGTGTTCATCAAGGAGGCCGTTCGGTACGGCTCGGGCTACCGCGACGCCATTCAGCGCATGGAGAGAGTCGCCGCTGATCTGCTCCTCATTGACGAGGTGTACCTGACCCTCCATCTGGCGGAAAACACCCTGCTGACAGGCGAGGAGCTGGAAGCCTTCCGCGACACCCGACCCGCCTTCAAGACCTCGCGGGGCTTTGATCCCGCGGCCATCACCGCCGTCCGCCGTGTACGGGTCTCGGGGGGCATTGAAATTGACGGCTTCACACCCGCGGAATCGGTGTTAGGCGAGGTCTTCTACCTCTATGAGTACGAGGGCGCGTGGTATCTGGACGAGGACTTTATGGACGGTGACCTGTCCATTGATCTGCTGGGTACACACGAAGCAGACACGGGTTTCTACAAGACCTATACCGCCACGGGCACCGTGGTCACCATCCGTGGGAATTACCTGTATCTGGACACGGGGAAAGCCTTCCGCTTGGATAGCGCGAAGGTTCACATCCAGACCGACGGCGGGGAATGGCACAAAGCCGAGGTCCGCGTGGGGAACACCGTCACCGTCACCCACTACTCCCTGACCCTTGAGGGTCTGCTCTCTGTGGTGGATCCCGGGCAAGCCGATTCCGATACCGAATGGGAGCTGTCCACCGCCACCCGCATTGACATCATCGGATAAAAAACATCCCGCAGGGCATCGCGCTCTGCGGGATTTCTTTACGTATGGGTCTCAGTCCTTCCCTCCCCCACGGGAATCCGTTCGGGCAACCGTACACAGGATCACCGACCTGGCCCCCGCCTCCACCAGCAGGACAGCACAGCGGTTCAGAGTCGCCCCCGTGGTACAGAGGTCATCGCAGATCACCACGGTGCGGTCGCGGACAGCCTCGGCGGCTTTGTCGGCGAGGATATAGGAGGAGGCGGCGTTGACCGCCCGCTCTTCGGCGTTCAGGGTCTTCTGCTCCCTGGCCTTGCGGTGGGTGCGGCGGATCAAGTTGGCGAAATCGCCGCCACAAGCCCGCGCCAAAGCCTTGGCCAGCCTCTCGGCCTGGTCAAAGCCGTCCTCCCTCACAGCTGAGCGGCGGCGGGGCGGGTAGGTGAACAGGAGGGGATTGGTATCCCTTTCGGGCTTACGGGAAGGGAGGGTCGCGGCGGCATCCGACAGGCGGGGAGACAGCCCCTCAGCCACGAAACGGAATACGCGGGGATCTCCCTCGTGCTTGAGGTGGTAAACGAGCTTTTCGGGGATACCGTCGGCGTGACCGGGGCGATAGTGAACGAGGTAGACCAGACCGCCGGCGGCGTCGGCGGTGGCATTCGCGTCGGCCTCGGTAACGGCGGTCTCCCACGCGGTACGGCAGAGGGGACAGAAGACCGCAACACGCCTTGCGAAGGGCGGGAGCAACTCACCGCAACCCACGCAACGGGGCGGGAACAGGAGATCGCGGGCGGCATTGAAAGGGAAAACATCTCGTTGTTGGCTCATGGGATACTCCTTATCCACGACGGCGGTTATTTAGCCACCACGTTTTCCTTCCCCAGAATCCCTATCAGCCGTGTCAGCACGAAGGACGTGGCCTTCATGCGCAGGTTACTGGCGTAGTACTTCCCTTCGCTCATATCGTAGAAAATGACGGCGGTAGTCCCGTCGCAGAAGATCTCGGCGAGATTCAGGGCTTTCTTGTAAGCCTCTCCCTCTCGGTCGGGGACGCGGAGGTAGAGCTTTTGCGGGG
>JAGBAS010000054.1 GCA_017938885.1 Clostridia bacterium | reverse complement strand
TGTCACCGACGGCTTCGGGGTGTTCCGCAAGGAGGAAAAGCGGCTCCTCCTCCGCAGGCTGACCGCCGTCTCCCCCCTGATCGTCCTCACAGACAGTGACGGCGGGGGCAAGATCATCCGCTCCCACCTGTCGGGGATGCTCCCCAAGGATAAGATCATCCCCCTCTACATCCCCCAGATCAAGGGCAAGGAGCGCCGGAAGGACAAGCCCTCGGCGGCGGGGACTCTGGGCGTGGAGGGCATGGAGGACTCCCTGCTCTACGATCTGTTCCTGCCTTACGCAAACAAGGACGGAGACCCCCGGACCCGCGCCGCCGAAAATCCCCTGTCCAAGGTGGACTTCTTCGAGGATGGACTGACGGGCGGGGCGAACAGCTCCCAAAAGCGGGACGAGCTGGCAGTGAAGGTGGGATTGCCTACGGGCATGAGCGCCAACGCCCTGTTGGAGGCGCTGAAGCTGCTGGTGACCTATGACGAATACCTCGCCCTTGTGGGCAGAACAAAGGAATAAGAAAAACGGAGCGTTCCCACCCGGGTCCGCTCCGTTTTATTTGGTTCAGATGGGGGTCAATCCCCATTATTCATGCGGAACTGCAAGCTGTACAGCTCGGCATATATCCCGCCATTGGCCATGAGGGTTTCATGGTCCCCCTGCTCCACGATCTTACCGTCCGCGATCACCGCGATCTCGTCGGCGTGCTTGATGGTGGAGAGGCGGTGGGCTACCACGATGGTAGTGCGGCCCTTGCACAGCTCGTCCAGAGCCTGCTGGATCAAAATCTCGGTGGTGTTGTCCAGGGCCGAGGTGGCCTCGTCCAGAATGAGGATGGGGGGATTCTTCAAAAACACGCGGGCGATGGACAGTCTTTGCTTCTGTCCGCCCGACAGCCGCACGCCCCGCTCACCGATGATCGTCTCGTAGCCGTTCTCCAACGTCATGATGTAGTCGTGGATGTTGGCCCGCTTGGCGGCCTCGATGACCTCCTCCTCGGTGGCGTCCAGACGGCCGTAGAGGATGTTGTCCCGGATGGAGGCGTTGAAGAGGTAGATATCCTGCTGGACGATACCGATGTTGCGGCGCACCGAGGCCATGGTCACGGTGTGAAGCTCTTTTCCGTCAATGAAAATTTCACCGTCCACGCAATCGTAGAAGTGGGGGATCAGATGGCAGATGGTGGTCTTACCGCCGCCCGAGGGACCCACCAGAGCGTAGGTCTGGCCCTTCTTGACGTGGAGGGACAGATCGTTCAGTACGGGATTGCTGTCCTCGTAGCGGTAGGACACGTTCCGGAACTCGATGTCGCCCTCCACCGTGCCGATATCCACCGCCCCGGGGGTATCCTCCTCAGGGGCTTGGTCCATGATCTCCACGAAGCGCTCAAAGCCCGTGACACCGGTCTGGTACTGCTCCATGAAGTTGATGAGGGTCATGACGGGGGAGATAAACAGATTGACCGAGACGATAAAGGCGGAATAGTCACCGAAATCAATGGATCCGTTGTAGAGGAACAGACCGCCCGCGATGAGGATGATGACGTTGAAGATATCGGTGATGAAGGAGGTGCCCGAATGGAACTGACCCATGGCCTTGTAGGCCTTGCGTCGGGCAGAGACGAACATCCCGTTGCCCTCCTCGAACTTCTCCTCCTCCTTGTCGGCGTTGGTGAAGGCCTTGGTCACCCGGATGCCCGAGATACTGCTCTCCAGGGAGGCGTTGATCTGGGCGGTGGAGACGCGGCTCTCCATGAAGGCGTTTCGCATCCGCTTGCGAAGGGTGGCGGCGATGAGGATGAGGAAGGGGACGCAGGCAAAGATGATGAGGGTCAGCCAGATATTGATGGTGGACAGGTAGACGAAGGAGACGATGACCGAAATGGAGGAGATTAGGATATTCTCGGGGCCGTGGTGGGCCAGCTCGCTGATGTCCATGAGATCGTTTGTCATGCGGGACATGATCTTACCCGTCTCGTGGTTATCGTAGAAGGAGTAGGGTAGCTTTTCCAGATGGCGGAACATATCCGACCGCATCTGGGCCTGCATCCGCACGCCCATGACGTGACCGTAGTACTGGATGAAGAAGTTCAATAGCATACGGACCACGTACAAAAGCAGCAGTCCGATACCCGCAAAAACGATCATACGGTACTGCTTATTGGGGATCAGCTCGTTGAGCATCTCGCGGGTGATGATGGGGTAGACGATGCCCACCAGTGCCACCAGCAGGGAGGCCAGCATATCCAAAACGAATATGGTCTTGTGGGGGCGGTAGTAGGAGATGAAGCGTTTGAGCATGGCGGGGACTCCTTTGATTGATTGCAACTTATCATATTGTAGCACATTTCGCGGGATTTTGCAAGAGGTACGGCGAGGTTTATCGGGAATTCCCGCTATTTTCTCTGTACCAATCGCAAATAACCTCTTGACAACCGTCCGTAAATAGGGTATAATGGACACACCTGGGATGGAAGATATCCCTCTTTTTCGCGTACATCCAATTTTTATTTGAAGGAGAACTATCATGAAGAAGCTTCTTTGTCTGCTTCTGGCCACGCTCATGCTTCTGAGCCTGGTGGCCTGCGGAGACAGCACCGACGTCCCCGCCGGTGACGAATCCAAGAATCAAGGTGTTGTGAACGAGCAGGAGACTGCCGATCCCAACTACACCTGCGATCTGCCCTCCGACCTGAACTACAAGGATGCCACCATTGGTCTCCTTTTCGCCGACGTCAACAATAGGGGTGACGAGTTCGGCGCGGAGGAGCTGGGACACGGCGTGGTGTCCGATGCTGTCTACGAGCGTAACGTAGCCGTTCAGGAGATGCTGGGTGTGGTTCTGGAGATGTACCCCGAGACCGACGTCAACAGCGTGATGGATCTCGATATCCAGGGCGGTCTCGGTGACTACGATCTGGTGGCCAACGGTACCTATATGTCTGTCCAGCCCGCCATGGAGGGTAAGTACATCAACCTCACCCCTCTGGAGAACATTGATACCACCAAGCACTACTGGACTCAGGGTTATAACGACATGGTGACCTTCACCGACGAGAACATGCAGTTCCTCGTCTCCGGTCCCGTCGCCATCTCCATGTTCCGCCTCATGTACCTGACCCTGTACAACAAGACCCTGTTCGTGGATAACCAGATCACCGATCTGTACGAGACCGTGAAGCAGGGCAAGTGGACCCTGGATTACCAGTACTCCATCGTCAAGGACCACTACGTGGACAAGGACGGCAACGCCAAGGCCTCCGAAGGTGACTTCTTCGGCTTCGTTACCGGCGATACCATTTCGGTTGATCCCTACATGGTGGCTTCGGATATCCACATGATCATCAAGGACAACGATACGGGAGAACTGGCTTACAACGCCGATGCTCTGGAAAATCTGTCTGACCTTTGCGACAAGGTCCAGCTCATCTACAATGACGCTTCCACCTACGTCTACAAGGGTGCTGAGAACGACGATGTGCCCGTAAACAAGATCATCGACCATTTCACGGCCAACAACGCGCTGATGGTCACCACCATGTTCCTCAAGATGGAGACCAATTTCGAGGATCTGGCCGCTCTGACCTACGGTATCGCTCCCATGCCCAAGTTCTCCGAAATGCAGAAGAACTACTACTCCTACGTGCAGGATCAGGTGACCTGTCTGGGTATCTCCTCGGTGGTGGGCGACATCGAGCGTCAGGAGATGCTGGCCGCCGTGCTGGAGGCTATGGCCTACCACAGCTACAAGCTGGTCCGTCCCGCTTACTACGAGACCGCTCTGTCTGAGCGTTACATGCAGGATCCCCAGTCCAAGGAGGTTCTGGATATGATCTTCGACACTCTGTACTTTGATTTCTCCTCCTCCTGCTCCAACATTTTCACCTCCTGCGTCATCCGTGACAACCTCCGCCCCATCCTCAGTGGCTCCAAGAACACGGTTTCCTCCTCCACCCGCTCCTGGCAGAGATCTGTCGAGCGCTTCCTGGAGAAGTACAACGAGACACTGGCTGAAATCGGCGGCTGATCGCTTGCTTCCGACTTGACCGATCGAAAAACAATACCCCCGCAGGCAGATGCTTGCGGGGGCTTTCTGTTGGTTGGGGGAGGGGAAAAAGTAAGATACAAGATACGAGATACAAAGATACAAGATGGGCGAAGATCCACACGGAGGCTTGTGCTTCCTATCATGTATCTTTGTATCTCCGTATCTTTATCCATGCCCTGCTGTCAGCCATTGATCCCGTTCGGTAGGAGCATGATCTCCCTGCGCGGCGGCCAGGCGCTCACGGCAGTAGGGAAGGACCCCCGACTCCTCCAAGGCCTCGCGGTCGAACTTCACCAGCTCGACAATGTGAGGGCAGGTGGAGGCGTCCTCGGCGGTGGCGCGGGGGATGTCCGAAAAGAAGAGCAGTACGCGAGGATGGTAGAGGCCGTACCGCCCCTTATGGAGGACCACGGCGGTACCCCAGTCCTTGACCTCTGCCCAGCGGAGCAGCTCCTGCTCTCCCGCCCGCTTGTTGCGGACGCGGATGCCCTCCCCCGTGACGGTGAGACGGCATCGCCGCTCCCGGATGATGGCCTTGATGCCCGCCGCGTAGAGAAGGGCACAGCCCGCCAGCATAAGAAGGATCTCGGGGAGATAGCGGGAGGTGTCCGAGAGGACAAGGATCAGGCCGAGGGTGGCGACCACTAAGACGATGGAGGAGATCACCGTCTCGGAGGGGGCGTGGCGGAGGGTGAAGCCCTCTTGGTTCTTCTCAATTTTCATGACTTTCCTCAATAGAGCCGAACACGTCCGCGTAATGCTTGCTGTTGTAATCGGTGGCCAGGTCGTTGGTGGCTCGCATGACCAGGTACTGGGCGTACCAGATGAAGATACCCCAGGTGAACATACCCAGGATGCAGAATCCCAGCACCTTACCGCCGCTGATATCCACGGACACGCTTTCCCGGACAGCCGCGCGGGCGAGGCGGTCGGCGGCCTTGAACCACCAGAAGATGGGGAAGAGACCGCAGGTGACGAGGGTGAAAAGGATGTAGAGCAGGACGCCCTCGTTGTTCTTGCCGTCGTCCTTGCAGAGGGTGTTGATGTCCTTGGTCCAATGGTGGAGGTGCCAGAACTCGTAGATACCGAGGGTGATGATGGAGAGGAGAAGGAGCTTGAGGAAGGAGCGGTCGTCTTTGATGGGTTGCATGGTGAGATCCCTTTCTTATGTGAGAAATTTGGTGTTTCGATCCTGTTTGGTCAGATCCACCGCTTCTTTTCGGCGATCCGTTGGCCGTCTACGATGATGTAGCTGAGATCGTCCTCGTCCAGCCCTGCGTGGATGCGGTGGCCGTCCAGGGTAACGGTCAGGTCGTGGGGGAACTCCACTACCGCCTTCATCTCGTCATACACGATTCCATTGACCACCAGCTCGTTGACCTTCCTGACCCGAAGGTAGCAGATGCGGTATCCGTATACGGTGGCCTCCAGCAGAACACGGTGCTTGACCGTTGTATCGGCGCGGCGCAGACCCGTTTCGGGAAGCCCCGCGTCGGCGGTCTTTTTCTGCTTCTTACGGCGGGTTTCGCTCCGCTTTTGCTCCTTGCGGTGGGCTATCTTCGACCATATACCGTAGAAGCCGACGAATACTCCCGCAAAGATCATGAAGCCGCCGATGACCTTGTAGCCGATCATGTAGCGGTCAATGTCGATCTGTGATTCCTCGAAGTTCATAAGTTCCTCCGTCTCGGTTCGGATCTCGATGACGTAGTCGCTGTGGGGATGCACGAGGATCCACAGCTTGGTACCCGCCTCCAGCGACTTCATGGTTTCCTGAAAGGCGTTGGTCTCGGTGTGGGGGTAGACGTCGAAGTTGGAGCCGTCGGTAAAGCAGAGGTCACGGTCATTGTGTCCCACCTCGTAGCGGGCAAACTCCCCCTCATAGGCGATGGCCTCCTCACGGGGTACGGGGGTGGTGTTCCCCTGGAGGAGGATGAACAGGATCCCCAAGGCGATGGCAAGCACCGCAAACCCCAAAGTAGCGGGGAGGGAGCTTGTGACGGCGGTGAAGAGGGGATCGGGGGTGTAGGGGCTTGTATGCTGTTTCTTTGTTTTCTGTTTCATGGGGTGTCCTTTCGTTTCTGTCAGTTATCCAGCAGATCCAGAATCCGGAGAAACAGATTGATGAGGTCCAGATACAGATCAATGGCGGAGTCGATGGCGTTGTACACAGTCTTGGAGTAGGACTGAGCCACGTGCCAGTCATAGCCAATGTACAGGGAGAAGATGACAACGAAAAGGATATTGAAGATACTGCCTCCGTAACCCAGCCGGTACGCCACCCCTTCCACAAGCACACCAATCAGAAGGCTCCAGAACAGAGAGAGCCCCAGTCGGGAAAAGAAGGAGGGGAAGATCACCGACAGAATGATCATGATCACGGTCACTATCCCCGTCAGAACAACGGCCAGCATGATATGCTCCATGCTGTAGTCGGGGAGCGCCAGACTCAGAAGCATACCGATGGGCACAACGATGAGGTTGTAGCCCAAAAAGCTGAAAAAGGGCACAGATGACTTGGAGGCGATGATCGTTCCCAGAATGCAAGAGACGATGTATCCGATGAAGACACCTATGATGGGCAGACCCTCGAAAAAGGGACGGGCGTACATGACCATCAGGGCGTTGACCACAAAGCCGTAGAGGATGGTCAGACCAATGATACCGTTGTAGGCGGAGCGGCTGATGGTATCTGCCCCATAGGCACGGGCGGCCTTGCGCTCCCGGAGGGCTTTCGAACGGGATTTTTTCATGGTGTGATTCCTTTCTGTTTCGTTGCTCATCGGATGAACAGATACACGATCCGCCCCACCGCTACGGTAAAGTTGACAGCCGTCCAGACCACACTGATGGGGAGCATGACAGTCAAGTATTTCAGACAGCTTTCCCGATACTCCCGGAGTCTGCCTTGACGTTCCAGGCGATCACGGCGAAAGACGTGCATACGGGGCATGGGGCCGTTCTTGGCACCGCTGATATTGGAGATGGTATACAGTGAAACGGCGAAGGCAAAGGCAGACGAAAATGCAAGAGGTGTCCAGATCAAAGCCCACAGAATATTGAGACACGCGGTCACGATCAAAATGACAAGGTTGGCGGTCAGATGCCCACGGATCCATGTTGAAAGACGGGGTCTTTGGGTTGATGATGCTGACATGGTGGGGCTCCTTTCTGTTTTGTTATCGTTGTTTATGAGGTACAAATTGGGGTTTAGCGGGCTGTTGGGTTTCCTCGTGAGCCTTCCCTTGTGAGGGAAGGGGGACCG
>JAGBAS010000053.1 GCA_017938885.1 Clostridia bacterium | reverse complement strand
GTATCTGCTTCAGATCATTCGGGCGGTGAAGGAAAAGAAAGCATCGCGCCTTTGAGGATCCGAATCGAATATAGAAACGGGACACGGAGAAACAGCTCCGGGTCCCGTTTTTGCGGTGTAACGATTCAGCCACACTTCAAATTGCAGTGTGGCTGAATCGTTACTTGGCGGCTTGGGGCTTGGCTTACACGGACGTTACCGCCCCCGTTGGAAGCGGGAGGGGGTCACGCCGAATTTCTTGCGGAAGCGCAGGATGAAGTAGGAGCAGTCCGAAAACCCGCAGCGATAGCAGACGTCCTGAACCGAGAGGCCTGCCAGAAGCTGTTTTTTGGCCTCCGACAGCCGACGGGATTCGATGTAATCCGAGGGGGTGGTCTGAAAATAGCGGCGGAAGCGGCGGCAGAGGGTGGATTTGGAGATATAGAAGCGTTCGCAGAGCAGGGATACGGTGCAGGACGGCTCGAAGCAATGGGCGGTGATGTAATCCACGATCTCCGAAAAGGAGCGGGGCAGCTCGGCGGCGGCCGTTTCGCTGTAGCCGCTTCGACAGATCAGATCCAGCACCCCCAGCAGATCTCCCGCGCGGCGGAAGGCCAGGAGCGCATCCTCGGTATCTGCCCGGTACAGGGAATGGCAGAGCTCCATCAGCCGCGCTTTTTCTTCCTCGGCGAACACCACCAGGGTCTGCTTGCCGAACTCCTCGGTGAGCCGCTCCGAGGCGGCGGGGAGACTGTTCAGCCAGATGCAGAAATGCTCGTGGATGCCCTCGCTGTGGTAGATGCATTTATGCACCTCGTTGGGGCGGGTGATGATGACGTCTCCGCGCGCTATGGGGTAGAGGGTATCCTCCACCAGAAAGGAGACTTCCCCCGAGATATTGACGTAGATCTCGTAGAAATCGTGGATGTGCTCGCCGTCGTGGGTGACGTCGTCTACCGAGGTGTAGCGTTTTTCGTAGAAGATCTCGGCACTCACCCGCTCGCCGAGGGGGGGGATGGGGCGCAGGCTGGGGGTATAGGGCATGGTTTTTCCCTCCGTGACGAAAAAATGATATTTTCTGCTGAAATGCTTATGGAATTATGGTTTTCGTCGTGCTATAATTATAGCATAATAGGCAAGTATTGTAAAGAGCTTTTTGCTTTTTTAGGAATATTTCCGAAAGAGAGGTACACGGTATGATTGCTTTGGTCAAGCACGCCAAGGGTGAGGGCCATATGAGCCTTTCCGACCGCCCCATCCCCGTTTGCGGGGAGGACGAGGTTCTCATCAAGGTCGCCTACGGCGGCATTTGCGGCACCGACATTCACATTCTCCACGATCAGTTCGCCTACTATCCCCCCGTCATCTTGGGTCATGAGTTCTCGGGGGAGGTGGTGGAGGTCGGCTCTGCGGTGACGGGGTATCGGGTAGGAGACCGCGTGGTGGGCGAGCCTCACAACAAGGCCTGCGGGAAGTGCTACCTCTGCCGCAACGGTCACATCCAGAACTGCATGGACAAGCGTTCCATCGGCTGGGGCATCGACGGGTGCTTTACCGACTATCTGGTCATGCCCGAAAAGCTTCTCCACAGGATCCCCGACGGGCTCTCCCTCGAGGAGGCCGCCATGGCCGAGCCCGCCGCCATCGTCGCCCATCAGCTCCTGGAGCGGGCGAGGGTGACACCCGGCGACAGCGTTGTGGTCATGGGCATGGGTCCCATCGGCCTGTTGGCTGCCCAGATGGCCAAGGTGGCGGGGGCGGGAAAGGTGATCCTGTGCGGCACCGATGCCGACGTGGAGTACCGCTTACGGGTGGCTGACGAGCTGGCCTGCTACGACCGCTTCATCAACGTCCAAAAAGAAGACGCTACCGCCGTTATCATGGAAGAGACCGGCATCGGCGCAGACCTGGTGGTGGAGGCCTCGGGGGCGGGATCCGCCATCCGCACCGCCATTGGGGTGCTGAAGAAGTGGGGCCGTCTCTGCGCCATCGGCATGACGGGCGCGCCCACCGTGGAGGTGCCCTGGAATCAGGCTATGATGAAGGTGCTGGACGTGCAATTCAACATGAGCTCCAGCTATAACGGTTGGGATATGGCCTTGAAGCTCATGGCGAGCGGCAAGGTCAAGACGGCTCCCATGATCGGCATCCGCCCCCTGCGGGAGTGGGAGCAGGCCTTTGCCGATCTGGAAGCGGGCAAGGCCATGAAGCTTTTGCTTAAGCCCGAAGCTCTTTGAGGGAGGTAACATCATGCATATTTCGTTTGAAAATAAGACCGTGGTTATCACGGGCGCGGCGGGGGGGCTCGGCTCGGCCATGGCGCGCCGCTTTGCCGAGGACGGGGCTACCGTAGCTCTGTGCGACCTGCGCGGGGCTGTTGCCGCCGCCGATACGCTGGCCTCCGAGGGCTTCAAGGCCCGCGGATATGAGTTTGACATCACCGACCGCGAGGCCGTTGCCGCCGCTATGGAAAGGATCACGGCCGAGTGCGGCGGCAGGATCGACGTGCTGGTCAACAACGCGGGCATCAACGTAGGCCCCGATCAGCGCAAGCACGTGGACGAGTTTTCGGACCAGTGGTGGGACGCCATTCTGAAGGTGGATCTGGACGGCACCTACAACTGCTCCAAGGCGGCTGTTCCCTACATGGGGGAGGGCGGCTCCATCGTCAACATCAGCTCCATCGTGGGTATGGTGCCCCTGCGGAATCAGTGCGCCTTTACGGCGGCGAAGGCAGCGGTCATCAACTTCACCAAGGCTATCGCCATGGAGCTGGCTCCGCAGGGTATCCGCGCCAACGTGGTCTGCCCCGGTACTGTTGGTATCGCCATCACCAACCGTCTCTGGCAGAATGATTCTGCCATGACGGGGCTTCTCTCCCACATTCCCATGGGACGCCAGGGAGCGCCTCACGAGATCGCGAACGCCGTGGCGTTTCTGTCATCGGATATGGCCTCCTATGTCACGGGGGCGGTGCTCCCCGTGGACGGCGGCTGGACCTGCGGCGGGTATGCCAGAAATTTCTGAGGGGAGCGGCCTCCGGCGGCTTAAGAATCCCCAAAACCTTCAAAAAAGTCACGATGAAAGGGGTATTCATCCATGGAAACCTTTGCAAGTCAAGTTGCATCCACTCGTATTCCCGAAAACCGAGCGGGTATCTTCTTCCTCGGCCAGGCAGGATTCATCTTCAAGACCCCCGCAGGGAGGCTCATCGCTCTTGACCCCTACCTGTCCGACTGCTGTCACCGCCATTTCGGGTTCAAGCGGCTCATGCCCTACATCCTGGAGCCTGCGGAGCTGGATTTCGATATCCTGCTGATCTCCCACGGCCATTACGACCACTTCGATCCCGACAGCGTCCCCGCTCTTATGGAGAACGGGAAGACCCGCCTCATCGGGGCCAAGGACGTAAAAGCCGAGTGTGATGTCCTGGGGCTGACCGAGAAGCTCACCTTTATCGCGGTGGGGGACAGGGTCACCGACGGGGATTTCACCGTCACCGCCATGCCCTGCGACCACGGTGAGCTGGCCCCCGACGCCCTGGGACTGCTGATCGAGATCGGCGGCAAGCGGATCTACTCCATGGGTGACACCTGCTACCGTCCCGATCTGCTGACGGATCCCGTTTTGCAGGGGCTTGATCTGCTGATCCTGCCCATTAACGGGGCGTTTGGAAATCTGAACGAGGAGCAGGCCGCCCGTGTCATCGCGACCCTCCGCCCCAAGCTGGCCATTCCTTGTCACTTCTGGAATTTCGCCGAGCACGGCGGGAATCCGGGTATTTTCCAAGAGAAGATGAAGGAGATCGCCCCCGACTGCGCCTATGTCCTCATGAGACAGGGCGAGAAAATGACGGTCTGATCCCAAATATACCGAACAAAACACCCCGAAAGGAGCACGATATGAGCCAAGAAACCATGAGAGCCATTACGGTCTACGGTCCTCGCGACGCGCGGATGGAGACCGTGCCCAAGCCGGAGGCTACGGGGGACATGATCGTCGCCCGCGTCTGCCGAACCGGCGTCTGCGCCACCGACCTGTCCATCTTTACGGGGGACAGCAGCTTCATCCGCTCGGGGGAGATCGTCTACCCCTGCCGCTTCGGCCACGAGTGGGCAGGCATCGTGGAGTCGGTCGGCCCCGAGGTCAAGGACTTCAAGCCCGGCGACCGCATCTACTGCGACAACTTCGCCTCCTGCGGTGTCTGCGACGCCTGCAAGCGAGGGGACTACATGGCCTGCGGCCACATCCGCTCGGTGGGCACCGTCAACTGCTGGGACGGCTGCTTCGCCGAATATATGCAGATGCCCGAGCGCCACACCTTCCACCTCCCCGACGAGCTGACCATGGACGAGGGCGCGCTGATCGAGCCTGCCTCCATCTCCTACGACGCCTTCCGAGGGGTGACCCTCACCGAAACCGACACCGCCGTGGTCTACGGCACGGGGGCCATCGGCCTGATCTCGGTCTGGCTGGCCAAATACTATGGCGCGGGGACCGTCATCCTGGTGGGCCGCACCGATGAAAAGCTGGAGAAGGGCAAGCTCCTGGGGGCGGATCACGTTATCAACAACCGCAAGACCGACGCCGTAGCCAAAATCAAGGAGCTGACGGGCGGCTTGGGCGGCAGCTTCTTCGTAGAGACCTCGGGGGCGGGCGCGGCCTTAAAGGATTGCATCCTGGCTGCCCGCCGCTACGCCCGCATTTCGGTTTTGAGCTTCTACGAACACGATCTGGACGGCCTGCCCGTGGATCCTCTGGTGCTGGGATGCCTGACCGTCGTAGGCGGCGCGGGCCGCTACGGCAACGCTCCCGCAGTCTGTGAGATCATGGTGAAGAACCCCGTGAAGCTCACTCCCTGCGTCTCCCACCACGTCCCCTTCTCGGAGTGCCTGGATGTTTTCGAGAACGAGGACAAATACCACGCCACCAAGATCAAGATCCTGGTGGACTTCGACTAACGGAGGAAAAAGTCTTATGGAACAAAAGAAATTACCCCCTCTCCAGGTAGAGGTCGCCAAGGTGAAGCCCCTGCTCTTCGGGGAGGAATACGAGTCCCGCATGATCCTGGATCACGTGATCACGGGTCGGGACAACGTCATCCAGATCAACCACGGTACCGTCAAGG
The DNA here is from genome assembly GCA_017938885.1 of Clostridia bacterium. Classification (GTDB taxonomy): domain Bacteria; phylum Bacillota; class Clostridia; order Oscillospirales; family CAG-272; genus CAMEON01. The sequence goes on along the minus strand of JAGBAS010000053.1, from coordinate 19,527 downwards.
CGGGCTATGCCCTGGGGGGCGGCGTCCACGAGGAGGATGAGATCTACTACATCCTGTCGGGCAAGGGAAAATTACAGCTCGATGACAAGATCGTAGACGTGGCCGGCGGTCAGGTCATCTTCATCCCCGCCGGCTGCTTCCACGCCCTGGACAACCGGGGATCCGACGAGGATATGTGCATCCTCACCTTCTGGCGGGACTGGCGCTTCAACGACGCCTACGAGGAGCGGATCCGTCAGTGGGGAACGTCCTTTAAGACGGTGGACGAGGAATAAGCTCCACCGCTTGACCCTCCCACCCGCCTATGGCGGGAGCTCTCCCGGAGGGAGAGCCTTGGGAACGCGGCCTTCTCTGTGAGAGGGCATTCCCACCATGAAAAAACAGAAACAAAAACAAGGAGATACATCAACATGAAGCCTCTGAACAAGTACATCGACCACACCAACCTGAAGCCCTTCGCTACCCGCGCCGACATCGAGAAGCTCTGCGCCGACGCCCGCGCTTGGGATTTCGCCTCGGTCTGTGTCAACCCCTGCGACATCGCCCTGGCCAAGGAGCTGCTGGCGGGCAGCGACGTCATGACCTGCACCGTCATCGGCTTCCCCCTCGGCCGCAACACCACCGCCCTCAAGGTCGCCGAGACCGAGGAGGCCTACGCCCTGGGCTGTGACGAGTTCGACATGGTCATCAACGTGGGCAAGCTGAAGGACGGGGACCTGGACTACGTCCGTGGTGAGATCGCCGCCGTGGTGGCTGCCGCCAAGGGCAAGACCGTCAAGGTCATCATTGAGACGGGCCTCCTCACCGACGAGGAGAAGGCTACCGCAACCCGCCTCTCCTGCGAGGCCGGCGCTCACTTCGTCAAGACCTGCACGGGCGTTTCCGCCGGTGTGGCCACTGTTGAGGATATCAAGCTCATGGCCGCCAACCTATCGGGCGACGTAGTGCTGAAGGCCTCCTCGGGCATCCGCACCTATGAGGACGCCAAGGCCCTCATCGAGGCCGGTGCCTCCCGTCTGGGCACCTCTGCCGGCATTGCCATCATCCAGGGCGCGCCCAAGGCGTAAGGTTGCGATCTATCGTTCCGATAAACCGCAAATGAAGTGCGCCTCGGATGGAACCGCAGGCGTAATGAGGTTGCCCCGATGGGGCAAATGATGTGCGCCCATTGGGCGCAACGGGAAGGAACGACGCCCTTCGGGCGTGACGAGTTCCTGCCCGACAGACCCGGAATTGAACTCCATCCATCTCACCCAAATAAAGGAGAATCACATCATGGCAAAGATCATAGGCCCCGGCTCGGTCATCGTGGACGTGACCGGCTTCGCTCCCCATCTGCCCGTGGCGGGAGAGACCGTCAAGGGCTCCACACTCCGCTTTGGCCCCGGCGGTAAGGGCTCCAACCAGATGACCGCCGCCCACCGCGCGGGCAGTACCGTCCAGATCATCAGCCGCCGCGGCGACGACGTGCTGGGACAGATTTTGAAGAAGCACTACGAGACCGAGGGCATGAGCGAGAAGTACGTGGTGGTGGATCCCGCCGCCGAGACCGCCTCCGCCCTCATCGAGATCGACGAGAGCGATGCCCAGAACCGCATCATCGTCATCCTGGCCGCCAACGAGCAGGTGGTCAGAGAGTCGGTCTTTGCCGCCGAGGAGGACTTCAAGGACGCCGACGCGGTGCTGACCCAGTTTGAGACCACCACCGAGGCGGTCTTCGCGGCCAAGGAGCTGGCTCACAGGTACGGAAAGCCCTTTATTCTCAACCCCGCTCCCTTCGTCCCCGTTCCCCGGGAGATCTTTGACGGTGTGGACTACGTCACCCCCAACGAGACCGAGGCTGAGCAGTTCACGGGCATCAAGGTGGACACGGTAGAGGACTGCCGCCTGGCCGCCAAGAAGTTCTTTGAGATGGGCGTGCGGAACGTCGTCATCACCCTGGGCGTGCGCGGCGCCTTCTTCACCGATGGCGAGCGGGAGATCCTGGTCCCCTCCATCAAGGTCAAGGCTGTGGAGACCACGGGCGCGGGCGATGCCTTCAACGGCGGTCTCGCCACCGCCATCGCCGAGGGGCTTCCCATGGAGACCGCCTTGCAGTTTGCCACCTGCACCGCCGCCATATCCGTCACCCGCCTGGGGTCTTCTCCCTCCATGCCCTATCGGCACGAGATCGTCGCGCTGATGGAGAAGGAGTTCGGGGTCAGACTGTAATGGACTTTCTCGTAAGCTTCCTGGCCGTTGCCGAGAAGGTCGGCCTGCTCTTCATCATCATCGCTCTGGGCTTCCTCTGCCAGAGGACCAAGCTCCTGACCGAGGAGGCCAACAAGTGCATGGCGGATATCGTCATGTACTTTGTTACCCCCTGCGTCATCATCAACGCCTTTTCGGCTACCCTTTACCCCCGCGAGGAGCTGTTCGGTATCCTGAAAAACATCGCCCTGGTCGCCCTGATCGCCGTGGCGGTGCACGCGGTGATGATTCTTGCGGTGACGGTGATCTTCCGTTTCCGGGAGGAGGGCAAAAAGCGGCTCATGCGCTTCGCGGCGGTCTTTTCTAACGCGGGCTTTATCGCCTTGCCTCTGGCCCAGGCCCTCATCGATACCCCCGAGTCCCATGAGGGCGCGCTCTACGCCGCTGTCTACCTGGCGGTTTTCAACATCGCTCTGTGGACCTGGGGTTACGCCGACATGAGCGGGGAATCCTCGGGTATGAACTGGAAAAAGATTATCCTGAATCCCGGGATCATCGGTGTGGTGATCGGGTTGGTATTCTTTACCTCCCCTCTGTATATCACCTTGAACGGGGAGGCGGGACTGCGGCTTCCCTCGGTGCCGGCCGACGCCATCTCCGCGCTCTCTGCGTTGAATCTGCCCCTGCCCATGCTCATGGTGGGCTTCTACCTGGGCAAGGCCGACCTTGTTGCCGCCTTCAAGGATGGCTGGTCGTATCTCTGCATCGCTCTGCGGCTGCTGGTATTCCCCCTGGCGGCTCTGGGCGTCCTGTACCTGTGCGGGGTACGGGGCAACGTTCTGCTGGTCTCGGTGATCGGTGCCTGTGCCCCTGTGGGCGCGACGGCTACCATATTCGCCGCCAAGTTCGAACGGGATACCGAGCTGTCGGTGCGGCTGGTGTCCTTGTCCACCATCCTGTCGCTCATAACCATGCCCCTGATCGTGGGGCTGACCTTCACCTTGGCTTAAAAAATGGAGTTTACTATGAAACGGTTCTTGCTCATCCTTTTCCTCTGCCTGCTCGTTTCCCTGCTGATGGGCTGTCGGGGCGGCGATCCATCCGGTGGCGAGACTCTCTCGGAGAGCGGAAGCACGGCCACAGACATCCCGACGGATACGCTTCCGCAGGCCGATACGCTGCCCGATACGGCTGAGCCCGAGACCCATCCGCCCGTGGAGCTTCCCTTCGATTGCCCCACCGACGAGTTGCCCGTGATCTCCATTCAAACCAACGGCATCCCCGTGGATTCCAAGGACTACGTGGATATGACCCTGACCCTGGCCAACACGGCGGAGCCCCTGGCAGAGGTGGGCGGCTCCATTCGCTTGCGGGGAAACTCCACTTATGAGTTCCCCAAAAAGCCCTACCGCATCCGCCTGGATCAGAAGCACAGCTTTTTCGGTCTGGACAAGGCGAAGAGCTGGGTGCTTCTGGCGGATTGGCTGGATCCCTCCGCCCTGCATAACTACGCCGCCCTGACCCTGGCGGGTACCTCGGACAGCTTTGATTTCGTGCCTACCCCTCACAAGGTGAACCTGTACCTCAACGGGGAATACCAAGGGCTCTATACCCTGTGCGAGCAGGTACAGGAGCAAGAGGGGCGGCTGGATCTGGAATTTACCCCCCGTCCGAGCATGAAAGAGATCGAGGATTTCAATTTCCTGATCTGCATGAACCATAACGCGCCGGAAAAGCCCGGTGCGGAGGAGGGGGTCACCTATTTCTACCTCTCTGCCTGCGACCGCTATTTCGAGCTGGAATATCCCCGGCGTGAGGATTTCCCCTCCGAGACGCTGTTTCGCCGTTTCTTTACCGCTATGGAGGACTATATGCGGGAGACGGTGATCGCCTTTATGGGAAGCGACCGAGCCTATCTTACCAAGAACGTGGATACCGATACCCTAATTGATTTTTTCATCGTGGATCAGATCATGGGGGATCGGGATCATCATTGGAAGTCGGTCTTTCTCTACTACCGAGGGGCTGACGAGGATCCCATGCTTCACTTTGGCCCACCCTGGGACTACGATTTCTGTATGTTCACCGAATGGACGGGGGAGCCCAATCGCGAGTTTGACATCTCCAACGATTTCAACCCCGCCGAGGCCAGTGTGTTCTTCCGTCCTCTTCTCGAGAATTCCTACTTCAGCCGTAAGGTACGGACTCGGTACAAGAATCATTTCTCGGAGGCCATCACACAGGTGATCCAACAGACCGAGGCCTGCGCCGCCGCCATGCCCGAGTCCCTCCGCCTCAACCAGGACGCCTGGTACGGGGATGAGCCGACGCTCACCGAGGAGAATCTGTCCTTCTTTATTCGATACCTCAAGGCTCGCAAGGCGATTTTGGATAAGCGGTGGACGTGATTCGCCATCAATCTGTATTTTTCCCGGAGGTTTCCTATGCTTCCTTCCTCTCACCCATCGCCCGCGCTTCCCGTGACCGAGATCCAGCGATTCTGTATGCACGACGGCCCCGGGGTACGCACCGTGGTATTCCTCAAGGGGTGTCCCCTGCGCTGTGCCTGGTGTCACAACCCCGAGACCCAAAAGGCGGCTCCCGAGATGCTGTTCTACGCATCCAAGTGCATCTTTTGCGGTGCTTGCGTGTCGGCCTGTCCCACGGGGGCGCAGAGCATCCACCCCGAGCGGATCTTTGACCGTGAAGCGTGCACCGCCTGCGGCCGTTGCGCCGCCGTCTGCTGTACCGATGCCCTTGTCCCTGCCGCCAAGGACATGACGGTAGACGAAATTGTGGATGCTGTCCTGCGGGACAAGTCCTTTTACGGGGCCGTTGGCGGCATTACCGTCTCGGGCGGGGAGCCCATGACCCATCCCGATGGGGTGATCTCCCTGCTGACAGCGTGCAAGGAGGCGGGAATCACCACCTGTGTGGAGACCTGCGGGGAATTTTCCCCCGTTCATCTGCCCGCCCTGTGCGCGGTGACCGATCTGTTCCTCTGGGACGTCAAGGACACTAATCCCGACCGCCATAAAGCGTATACGGGAGCGGATCATATCCGCATCCTGCAAAATCTCCGCGAGGCAGATCGTCTGGGGGCGAGGATCCGTATGCGGTGCATCCTGGTGGCGGGGGTGAATACCGAGGAGAGTCACTATGCGGCTCTGGCGGAGCTGTACCACAGCCTGGAGCATTGTGAGGGGGTGGAGCTTCTGCCCTACCATGCCTACGGTGGCTCCAAGATGATCCCGCTGGGAATGCCCGACAACGGGCGGACGGAGTGGATCCCTGATGACAGCACCGTGGAGAATGCGAAGGCATGTTTACGGTCTCGCGGGGTACAGGTGATTGGGTGAGGCCGGAGACGGCATGGGAAAAGCCCCCCTGCGGCTCTGTAACAGAAACGGGACACCCTCGGATGGTTGGGGGTGTCCCGTTTTTTGAAAAAAGCTGGCAATTTCGAAAAGAATACCCAACCAAACCGCCTGTCCTGCGACAGTAAGGGCAAGAAAGGAGGCGCGACTATGACCGATATGCCTTCCACTCATTCCGTAACGGACATTCTGGACACGCCCGCCTTTGACGAGGCTTACCTGGAGCTGACCCGCTACGCCTACACCCGTGCCCGCAACGCCGCCGAGGCCGACGAGGTGGTCTCGGATACGGTGCTGGCCTGGATGCAGGATCTGCGGGCGGGGAAGCGGATCGAGAACACGGCGGGCTATCTTCGCACCGTGTTCGAGCGGCGGCTCTGCGACTACCTACGCCGTAAGTACCGCCGCGAGGTGGAGCTGAGCGACGACGGGACCATTCTGGAGACCATCCCCGACGATGCTGATCCCGAGGAGCGTCAGCAGATCCTTTTGGAGGAGGAGGCCGTGCGCAAAGCCCTGGGACGGCTGGCAGCCATCTATCGCGAGGTGGTGTACCGCCACTACGTCAAGGGACAGCGGGTGGAGACCATCGCGAAGGCCCTGGGTGTCCCCGTGGGCACCGTGAAATCCCGCCTGTCCGACGGGCGGGGGCAGATGAAGGAGACCGTCACGAGGCACCTACAGGGGGAGACCACGTCCCCGTCGGTCAGAGCCGCAGGAGAAGCTATGCAGAAGGAACAGAAGAACTTTACCGCCGACACCCGCCCGTATAGCGAGGTGTCCTACGCGCCCAAGCGAGTGACCATCGGGATCTGGGGCAACGTCAGCCAAAAGGGGGAGCCCTTTTGCTACGTGGAGTCTCTGATCGCCCAGAACATTCTGGTGCTGGCCTATGAGAAGCCCATCAGCATCCGCGACCTCTCGGCGGCGTTGGGTATTCCCACTCCCTACGTGGAGCACGAGGTGGATATCCTGGTGCGCGGAGAGATGATGGGACGCACCCCCGGGGGACTGGTCTACACCCGCATCTTCATGCAGACCGAGGAAGAAGGCCTCGGGGATGTGGAGGCCCAGGAGGCGTTGGCCGCCGAGATCGCGCCCGCTTTGTGGCGGGTGATGGAGGAGGGCCTGGCGCACTTGTGGGAGGATGAGACCTCGGCCACCTGTACCTATTCCCCCAAGCAGACCGCCACCTTTCGCCTCATGCTGGCCAATCAGATGATCGGTAACCTGCTGTTTTCTCCCGAGATGGAAATGCGGGAGCCCGACGTGACCCCTCCCCCTCGTCCCAACGGAGGCTGGTGGCTGGCCACGGGAACGGTGTACGAATACGGTACGGAGCTGAATGCTCACAAGTACAGCTGCTCGGGGCCGGTGAGGATCAATTACGTCAAGCCCCCGGAGCGGGAGGGGGAACTGCCCATGCAGATGGCCATGATGATGGACTACCAATCTCTTTTCGGAACTACTCACTGGAATTACAGGCGAATGAAGTATTCCTTCGGACTCAACGAGATTTTGAAGCTGTATGCCTCCTTCATGACCGACACCGTCAAGCCCGCGGATCACCGTATCTTCGAGTTGATCCCCGAGTTTGAGAAGATGCGCATCCTGCGCCGCGACGAGGGGGACGAGATCCGACTGGATATCCCCGCCATGACCCTGGCCGAGTGGGACAGATGGGAGGCCGCTTTGCGGTCGTTGGTCCCCGCCGCCATGGAGGCCGTTGGGGGACCCATCAAGGCTCTGATCGGCCGCACCGTCAACCGTGTCCCCGACCACGTGGACGGGCGGACCGCCTATCTGCGTGCGGGCTCTACAGGCTGTCTCATCCCCGCCACCATGAAGGCCTTGGCCGAGAACGGCTGTATTCCCGACGTGGTCATGGGAGAGACCCCCGTGATCCTGGTGGTCTACAACGATGGGCAGGAAAGATGGGTGTGCCCATGAGACCCTGGCTGGACCGTATGAATGGCTGGATCTGGATCGGGCTGTTTCTGTTGGGGGCCTTGGCTCTGGCCTTTGTGTGGTGGGTAGCGCGCTACCTGGTCAAGCGGGCTTTTCTGCTGGCCAAGCTCACCGCCGACCGCAAAAAGGGAAGGATCACTCTGCGCCCCAGACATCCCTTGTGGTGGCTTTGCGGGCGAAGGCTCAACTACGATCTGTTGGTGGAGCTACCCGACCCCGACACGGGAGAGCCCGCCTGCACCCTGGCGGTCAAGGTCATCCCCACCCTCCGCAAAACCACCGAATACTGCATCGGGGACATGGACCGCTGGCAAGCCAAGACCAACCACCTCTTCCCCACCGCCCGTGGGGTCATGATGTACGATTTCGGCTACCGCCAATGCCTCCCCCGCCCCGTGGATCGGGTGTTCCTCATGGCCCCCGCGGGGGTCATTCGGGTCTACCTGTTCTACCCCCACCCCCACGCCCTAACCATGGAGCTACGGGGAGAGGATCGTCACAACGCCTACCGAGGGGCCTCGGAGAAGTGCGTGCCTTTGTGGCATGAGGGGGTGCTGTGCCTGGACCTGGACTCCCTGCGCAAGCTGGAGACGATTGATGAGGAGACACGGGCGATCATACTGACTCCGCCCCAAGCATGAAAAAAGGATCACCGATACGCGTCCAATACCATTCAGTTAAGAAAAACGAAAAAAGGCTCTCCTTCCGGGAGAGCTCCCGCCGAAGGCGGGTGAGAGGGCAAATGCCGCACGAAATGCCCTCTCCGTCACGCTTCGCAACGAGCTTGCTCGGAGGACACCTCCCCCAATGGGGGAGGCTTAACTTAACGGTATTGGACACGCTTCGGTGATCCTTTTTGATGCAAAGGCTTTGTTTTTCAGCCCTGTTTCTCAAGGAAATCCCGCACCCGACTCTCCACCACCTCCAGAGCTACGGGATTCATCCCGCCGTTCAGAATCAGATCGGCATACTTCCTGGAGGGCTCCACGTACATCTCGTGCATGGGCTTGACGGTAGAGAGATACTGCTCCATGATGTCGTCGATGCGGCGGCCTCTGACCTCCATGTCCCGCCTCGCGCGGCGGAGAATACGCTCGTCGGCGTCGGTCTCCACGAAAATGCGGAGATCGAAGGTCTCGCGGAGGGCGGGATCGGACAGGATGAGGATGCCGTCCACGATGATGACGGGCTTGGGGTCAATGCGGGTTACCTTGTCGGAGCGGTTATGGAGGGTGAAGTCGTACACGGGGCAGTCCACAGGTTCCCCTCGCTTGAGGGCTTGCAGATGGCTGACCATGAGATCGAACTCCAAGGCATCGGGGGCGTCGTAGTTGAGCTTGCGCCGCGCCTCCAGGGGAAGGTCGTCGTGAGCCTTGTAGTAGTTATCACAGCTTACCGTGGCGACCGCGTGGGGAAAGGCGTTGGTCAGGCGGGCGGCGAAGGTGGATTTCCCCGAGCCGCTTCCGCCTGCGATGCCGATGACGTAAACAGATTGCATGGCTATATCCTTTCTTACGATTCCAGATCCCGGATCAGACGTTCCACGGGGGCGGGATCGGGATTGTATTCGTGAATGCCGGGGAAGACGATGGAGTCGAACCACGAATTAGGGTCGATGCCCGCCGCCTTGCAGTAGTCTATGACCTCCTTGGTGGCTTGCTGGCTATACTCCACGGCGAAGAGCTCGTCCTTGTCTCCCGTCTCCACGCAGAGGCGGCGAGGGTAGCAGAGGCAGGCGATCTCTGGGTCGTCGTAGAGGGCGGCGGCGTCCCGCCAGGTCCAGTCGGGCCAGGCGTACTGACGGCGGTCGCTGAAGAAGGAGGAGGAGATAGCCGAGCGGATGCGGGGCTCGGCGGCGGCGGTGAAGAGGGTGTAGTGACCGCCGTAGGACAGGCCTACCATACCGAAGGACAGGGGATTTACGGTAGCCTCGAAGTAGTCCAGGACGCGGGTGATGGCGTAGACCTCCAGGGCGGTGATGGAGCCGCCCAGCCGCTTCAGCCGGGCATCGATGCGGATGCGGTCGTAGGGCTGACCGTAGAAGGCGGGATCCCAGAGCAGGAGGGCGGGCATAAAGACGTGGACGCGGTGGGGGAGGAGTCCCGTCACGATGTCGCGGTAGTTCACGGTGCTGCCGTCGAAGTAGAAGCCCGAGGCCAGCTCGGGAGTCCCCGCCCCGCCGTGTTGGGAGATGACCAGAGGACGGCGCTCGTCGGAGTTGAGACGGTAGTAGAGTCCCGTCTGCCACAGGCCCTCCAGCACTTCGATCCGCATACGGAAGACGGTGTATTCTCCCTCGTCCCCCAGCTCCTCGATGATCTCGGCATTGGGGGTGGGGCGGGGCAGATCGGCGTTGAGGGGCCAGCCCAGCATATCCAGGTAGGCCTTGCGGTGGGCTTCCGTGTGAGTGAGGATATCGGCGCAACGGGCCTTGCGGGCGGCGGCCAGCTCCTCCTCGCGGCGGACAATGAGGGCTTCCAGCTCGGAAAGATAGGCGGCCTTGAGAGATTCGTTTCTATGGGGATCTTCACGAAAATGCATGGGAGGTGGGGTATCCGGGGATCCGTCTCCGACTCGGGATCCCGTCATACGCATTCCTTTCATAGAATGGGACTGTGCAGGTATCAGGAGCTCCGCCGCGTCGGAGAACCGCAGGCAGAGGACGTCTTTATTGTAATACAAACGGCGGAATTTGTCAAGAGGGGATATATTTTGAGTTTTTTGCGGGATTTTTGGATTTTTTATTGACAAATCAGGGGTGTTGCGGTATAATAAACTGAGTATCGCTTTCGATTCGGTTTATGTTTTTCTGTTACAATGGGCGAAAGCCAACCCGATTCTGTAGGAAAGGACGTTTCTTTTTGGGAAACGGTATACGAGCATGGCAAGCAAGATCCGTATCGCCTCCGATAGCACCTGTGATTTGTCTCCCGAGCTGATCCGTCGCTTCGGCGTGGTCATTCTGCCCCTTGGCGTTGCCCTGGGGGAGAAGCAGTACACCGACGGCGTGGATATCGACCCCGACTTCATCTACGACCACTATGAAAAGACGGGCCAGCTACCCAAGACCTCCGCCATCAACCTGGCCGATTTCGAGGCCTTCTTCGCCGAGCAGACCAAGGACGGAGACTCCCTGATCCTTTTCACCATCAGCTCCGAGATGTCCTCTACCCACAACAACGCCTGCCTGGCCGCCGAGGGCTTTGAGAACGTCCACGTGGTGGACACCCGCAACCTCTCCACGGGCGGAGGCCTTTTGGTCATTGCCGCCGCCGAGATGGCCGCCAAGGGGGATAAGACCGCCGCCGAGATCGCGGAAGCCTGCCGTGCCCTGGCACCCTGTGTGGATGCTTCGTTTATCATTGACAGCCTGGAGTTTCTTTATAAGGGCGGCCGTTGCTCGGCTCTGGCCGCTTTCGGCGCCAATATGCTGTCCCTGAAGCCCTGTATCGTGGTTAAGGACGGCAAGATGGGCGTGGGGAAGAAGTACCGCGGCAAGTTCGGCGGGGTTCTGCCCAAGTACGTGGCAGATCGTCTGGGGGATGCCTCGGACGTCATCAAGGGACACATCTTCGTGACCCATGCGGGCTGTGAGGAGTCGGTCGTCAACGCTTGCGTAGAGGCGGTGAAGGCCATCGCCCCTGAGGCTGAGGTTCATATCACCCGCGCGGGCTGTACCATCTCCTCCCACTGCGGCCGCAATACCCTGGGCGTTCTCTTCATCCGCACCCATGCCCTGGGCGAGTAAGGCGCGGCCATGACCAATACCCTGCAAGCCCCCGCGTCCCGGCGTTGGGGGCTCTCGGCGTCTACCATGAAGATCATTGCCTGTATCTTCATGGTCATTGACCATATCGGAGTCATCCTATTCCCCGACGTGGAGCTGCTCCGCATTCTCGGACGGCTCTCCTATCCCATCTTCGCCTATTTTCTGGCCGAGGGCTGTCGGTACACCCGCAATAAGCGGAAGCGGTTCCTCCTGGTTCTGGGTCTGGCCGTTCTCTGCGAGGGAGTTTACTTCTTCATGAGCGGAGAGCCCGACGGCGGGATCCTGGTGAATTTTTCCCTTGCCATTCTGCTGATCTACCAGGTGCAGGCACTCAAAAAGGCCTGGGCACGGGGGCGGTGGTGGGAGGCTCTTCTGTGGCTGTTGCTCTTTTCCGCTTCGGTATGCGGGGTCTATGCCCTCATCGAGTACGTTCTGTTCATCGACTACGGCTTTTGGGGCGTTCTCATTCCGGTCTGGGCGGTTCTGCCCGATTACAAGGAGGGGGAAGCACCCTTGTTTCTACGGCATATCTCGGGTCTTTGGTGGAAGCTCGGCTTCTTTACGGCGGGGCTTCTCTGCCTCTGCATCTCCCGCGGGCTTACCGAAAACATCCAGAGCTACAGCCTGCTGACTCTGCCGCTCCTGGCGTTGTATAACGGAAAACCCGGTGTCAAATCCTTCAAGTACGGCTTCTATATCTTCTACCCTGCCCATCTGGCGGTTCTTTGGCTCATTGCGGCGATCCTGTCGGCGCGGTGACACCCGTTTGTTCCATTCTTCCGCTCCTGCTCACAGGGGCGGAATTTTTTGTGAAAAAGCAAAAAAAATCCTCGCTACCACTTGCATATTTCCCGAAAATGTAATATAATAAAAAGAGTATAAGGAAAAGTCTGTCCTGCGGAGGTGCTGTGTTGCGTAAGGCTGATCGATTGGACGTCATACGGGGCGGAGACTGTACCGTGCTGGGGTACGGCGTATCCAACCGCCCGCTGGTGGAGTGGCTTTTGTCCCATGGCGCAGGGAGCGTCACGGTACGGGACAAACGCTCCTCCGAGGAAATGGAGCGGAGCGGAGATGCCGCCCGTCTGGCCGCTTTGGGCGCGGCTTTGATCTGCGGTGAGGATTATCTGAGGGGGCTTGCGGGGGATATCATCTTCCGCTCTCCGGGCATCCGTCCCGATCTTCCCGAGATCAACGAGGCCGTTGCAAAGGGGGCGGTGCTGTCCTCCGAGATGGAGCTCTTTCTTGCCTTGACCGAAGCCCGTATCATCGCCATATCGGGCTCCGACGGCAAGACCACCACCACCACCCTGACCTCCCTCATGCTGGCCGAGGCCTGCAAGCGGCGGGGGTACGGTAGGGTCTATCTGGGCGGTAACATCGGGACGCCGCTTCTGCCCTTCGCCGAGGATATGACCCCCGACGATTACGCTGTGGTGGAGCTCTCCAGCTTCCAGCTCATGACCATGGGAAGCGGCGCGGGGATCACACGGGGGGCTCTGACCAATATCACACCCAATCATCTCAACTGGCACACCGACATGGCCGAGTACGTGGCCGCCAAGACCCATCTGCTGTTGGGGGAGACCCTGCCGGAGGCCGCCATCCTCAACGCGCGGGACGAAAACACCCGCCATATCGGGGAGGCTGTGGCTTCTCCCGTCATATGGTTCACGGGAGAGCGAGGCCTGCCTGCGGGGTACTTGCCCGACACGGCGGATCCCTCCCGCGGCGACCGGGCCGTATACGAGCGGGCGGGGACCCTGGTGATCGTTGCCCCCCACGAAAACGGCGTGACCGAGACTCCCGTTTTGGATACGGACCGTATCCGTATCCCGGGGCGGCACAACGTGGAGAATTTCATGACCGCGATCGCGCTGACGTGGGGGTATGCCGAGCCTCTTGACGTGGCGGCCGTGGCGGATTCCTTTATGGGGGTTCCCCACCGTCTGGAGCTGGTGAGGGAGATTCCCCGCGACGGGGGAAGCATCCGCTTCTACAACAGCTCCATCGACTCCTCCCCTACCCGTACCGTGGCGGCTCTCAACGCCATGGCGGAGATGAATGCCAAGCTGGGCCGCCGCGCCCCCATCGTCCTCTGCGGCGGGCAGGATAAGCACATTCCCTTCGACCCCCTGGCCGAGGGTCTTTGCCGCATGGCCTCCCGTGTGGTGGTCACGGGGGAAGCCCGCGATCAGATCATGGACGCTTTGCACGCCTGTCCCGATTACCGCCCCGCCGCGCTCCCCGTTACGGTCATTCCCGATTACAGGGAGGCCATGGAGGCGGCTTGCCTCATGGCGCAGGACGGCGATACCGTCCTGCTCTCCCCCGCCTGCACCAGCTTCGACGCCTTCAAGAATTTTGAAGAGCGGGGTGAGGTGTTCCGAGGGATCGTGAGAGGATTGAAAATTTGAAATCAACATCCAAAAGAAAGGAAACATACAATGACACTGAAAGAACTCATCATCTCCCTCTCCCGCATCATGTCGGTCAGCGGCCATGAACGGCGGGGCGGAGAGGAGCTGACAGCCCTCATCGGCGGTGCGTTTGACGAGCACCGCGTGGATGCCCTGGGCAATCATCTTTTCGTCAAGCGCTGCGGCAGACCCAACGCCCCCAAGATCCTGGTGGACACCCACTTCGACGAGATTGGCATGATGGTCACCGATATCAAGGAGGGCGGCTTCATCACCGTCACCAACATTGGCGGTGTGGATACCCGTATTCTGCCCGCCTCGGAGGTCATCATCTACGGTAAGGAGCCGATCTACGGTGTATTCGCCGCCAAGGCTCCCCACCTCTCCACTCCCGCCGACATGGAAAAGCTGACTCCCCTGCCCGAAATGGTCATCGATACGGGGTATTCCAAGGAGGAGCTTGCCGAGCTCTGTCCCATCGGGACCCCCGTGGGCTTCAAGCCCATCTACGCCGAGCTTCTGAACGACCGCCTGGCGGGCAAGGCCTTCGACGACAAGGCCTGCGGTGCCTGCGCCGTGTTCGGTATTGACGCCGTTCAGAAAAAGGATCTGGCGGGAGATATTTATTTCCTGTTCTCGGCTTTTGAGGAAACCGGTATGACCGGTGCGCGGGTCGCAGGCTTCGGCCTTCGTCCCGATTATGCGCTGGTGCTGGACGTGACCCATGCATCCGTCCCCGAGGCTAAGGATCGCTACCTCCCCGAGTTCGGCTCGGGCGTGGCCGTCGCCGCCTCCCCCGTCACCAACCGCAAGCTGACCCGTATGGTCACCGAGCTGTGCCGCGGAGGGAGCATTCCCTTTACGGTGGATGCTTGCCCCGGCAGTACGGGGACCAACGCCAACGTGCTGGGTATTTCCGCTGAGGGTATTCCCACCGCTCTGTGCAGTCTGCCTCTGAAATCCATGCACACCTCCTGCGAGGTGCTGTCCATGGAGGATGCCCGCGCGCTGTCTCGGGTGGTGTCCCTGTTTATCAAGTCTAAAGAGATCGCGGAGGTGTTCGGAAAATGAAATACACCGGTATCAATCTGATTCGCGAGCTGTCCCTTGCCTTTGGCCCCTCGGGCTGTGAGGATGCCGTTCGTGCCCTCATCACGGAGCAGATCCAGGGGGAATGCGACAGCTACACCGTGGACAAGGCCGGCAATCTCATTGCCGTCGTGAAGGGGCAGGGGCCTGACTATGACGAAAGGAATCCCCGCCGCCTCATGCTCTCGGCTCACATGGACGAGGTGGGCTTCATGGTCACCGCCATCACCGAGGAGGGCTACCTGAAATTTGCCACGGTGGGCGGCATCGACCCCCGGGTCCTGTGCGGCCGCCACGTTCTGGTGGGTGACGACAAGCATCAAATCCACGGTGTCATCGCCTCCAAGGCCATCCACCTCCAGACCCCTGAGGAGAGAGCCAAGACCACGCCCATAAGGAATATGTACATCGACATCGGTGCAAAGGATGCCGAGGACGCAAAGAAGTACGTCTCGGTGGGGGATTACGCCGTGTTCGATTCGGAATTTGTCATTTTCGGCAAGGACCAGACCCGCATGAAGGGCAAGGCTCTGGACGACCGCGCGGGCTGTGCCGTGCTGATCGAGGTCATGCGCGAGTTGCGCCGCGCCGCCTGCCATATGCCTTTTGACGTGTATTTCGCCTTTACCACCTGCGAGGAGGTAGGCATCTCGGGTGCGAACGTGGCCGCCTTCGGCATCGCTCCCGACACCGCCATCATTCTGGAGGCCACCGCCGTTAACGATCTCCCCGGCGCGGGACGGAATTTCGTTTCCAAGCAGGGGGAGGGCGGCACCCTGTCTCTGTGTGACCGAGGTACGGTCTACGACATGGGCTTCATCGACTACGCCCGCCAGACCGCCGAGCAGAATGGTCTGAAGTGCCAGATCAAGCAGGCCTTCACGGGCGGCACCGATGCGGCCCACATTCAGAGAAGTCTCACGGGCGTCCGCGTCCTGGGTCTGTCTCTCCCCACACGCTATATCCATTCTGCTTCCAACGTGGCCCTCTGCGAGGACTTCGAGCAGACCCGGAAGCTGGTGGCGGCTATGATCCGCAACTGGAAACTTGACTGATACGAATACGGAGGAACAAATACATGCTCAACCTGATGAAAACTCTCACCGCCACCTGCGGTATCTCCGGCCGTGAAAAGGCCATTTCGGACAAGCTCTTGACCATCGTCGCCCCTCTGGCCGATAAGTGCTACAGCGACGCCATGGGCAACCTCATCGCCGTGAAGTACGGCACCGCCTCCGAGGCTGACCGCAAGAAGGTCATGCTCTGCGCCCACATGGACGAGATCGGCTTTTTGGTGACCTACATCGAGGACAGCGGATTTATCCGTGTGAACCCCATCGGCGGTATCAACTGGGTGGCCGCCGCCTTCACAGAGGTTACTTTCGGTAACGGTCTGAAGGGTATCCTCGTCCCCGAGACAGGCACCGCCCCCGCCGATCTGAAGGCCGAGAAGTGCTATATCGACATCGGCGCCAAGGACAAGAAGGAGGCCGAGCGCAAGGTCAAGATCGGTGACTACTGCGCCCTCTCGGGGGGCATCACCCGCCTCCTGGGCCGCCGCATCGCGGGCAGACCTCTGGACGACCGCATCGGCTGTGCCATCCTGGTCAAGATCGCCGAAAAGCTGAAAGAGACCCCCGTGGCCGACGACGTGTATTTCGTCTTCTCGGTCCAGGAGGAGGTGGGTGTGCGCGGCGCCAAGACCGCCACCTTCGGCATCACCCCCGATATCGGCATTGCCTACGACGTCACCGGCACGGGTGACAGCGCGGGCGCCAAGCCCATGGCCTGCTCGGTGGGCGGGGGCGCGGCCATCAAGCTCAAGGATAGTTCGGTCATCTGCGACTATGAGCTGACTCAGGAGTTCGCCGCCGTTGCAAAGGAAAATGATATCAAGCACCAGTTCGAGATCCTGGCCGCGGGCGGTACCGATACCTCCGCCATGCAGATGAGCGGCGCGGGCGTCAAGGCCGCCGCCCTCTCCATCCCCACCCGCTACATCCACTCGGGCGTGGAGATGCTGGACCTGAATGACGCCGAGGCCTGCGTGGAGCTGACCGTGGCGTGGCTGAAGAAATAACCGAATCAAAAACCGTAAAGAAACCGTGAGATACAAGATACAAAGATACAAAGATACAAGATAAGGTACCCCCGATATATCTTGTATCTCGTATCTTGTATCTGCCGAGCTTGCTCGGCGTGTATCTTTTTCCACAGAAAGGAGCCTCCCATGACCCCCACCCTCATCCAAAAGATCTTCACCGACACCGCCTACGTCCGCACCGGCGGCTCCCCCGAGGAGCTGAAAGCCGCCGAGTACATCCGTGATATCTGCGCCGACTTTGGCGCAAACGCCACCATTGAGGAATTCGACGTCCAGATGGCCACCATGCACACCGACACCCTCACCGTGGACGGCGTTTCCATCCCCTGCAAGGGCTACCTCAACGCGGGCTCCCACGAGGTGGAGGCTCCCCTCTACTATCTGGCGGGGAAGGACAAGTACGCCCTGGAGGGCTGTCGCGGCAAGATCGTCCTATTCGACGGCTACCTGGGCTACTGGCGTTACCGTGACCTGTTGGAGAACGGTGCCGTGGGCATCATCACCTACGACGGAAGCGTCAACTACGCCGACCGCAACATCGACCGCCGCGAGCTCCGCGCCATGGTCTCCGAGGGCGTGGACAAGCTCCCCTGCGTCAATATCAACGCAAAGGATGCGGTGGCCCTCATGAAGGGCAACGCCAAGACCGCCAAGATCACCTTGAAGCAGGACGAGTATATGGGCAAGTCCCGCAACGTGGTCCTCGACCTCCCCGGTGAGTCCGACGAGGTGATCGTCTTCACCGCCCACTACGATTCCACCTCTCTTTCCGAGGGCGCCTACGATAATATGTCGGGCTCGGTGGGACTGCTGGCTCTGGCGGAGTATTTTACCACTCACGCCCATAAGCGCACTCTGCGCTTCGTCTGGTGCGGCAGTGAGGAGCGGGGACTGCTCGGCTCCAAGGCCTACTGCGCCGATCACGAGGATGCCCTCCCCGCCATTAAGCTCTGCATCAATCTGGACATGATCGGCTGTACCATGGGCCACCTCATCGCCTGCTGTACCTCCGAGGAGGCCGCCGTGGCCTACATCAGCTACCTCGGCCGCGAGCTGGGCACCCTCATCGACCCCTACCAGGAAGTCTACTCTAGTGACTCCACCCCCTTTGCCGACAAGGGTATTCCCGCCATCTCCTTCGCCCGCGTCTCCCCCCGTGAGGCGGCCACCATCCACAACAGCTACGATACCGCCGAGATCATCAAGGTGGAGAATATGGAGACGGATATTGAGTTAATTACCGTTTTTGCGGAGAGAATGGCCAATGCCGTGTTCTGCCCCATCCGCAGAGAGATCCCCGACAATATCAAGGAGAAGATCGACGAGTATCTTTGCCGGAAGAGAAAGAAGTAAATTGGGGTTTTTC
Organism: Clostridia bacterium; assembly: GCA_017938885.1. GTDB lineage: Bacteria > Bacillota > Clostridia > Oscillospirales > CAG-272 > CAMEON01. Next base: position 1,244 of record JAGBAS010000053.1, on the reverse strand, counting down.
GGTGAGTTTCTCGTCGTAGGGCGGGGGCTTGCTCCCGCCGAAAAGCCCTCTCACCCGCTTCGCGGGAGCTCCCCCAGAGGGGGAGCCTTTCGCACTAAACCCAGTGAAATCTCATTTCCCGACAAGTGCTTTCCCGCCGTTCTAAGGCACCCCCTCTGGGGAGTGCCTCCTCGCCAGCTCGGGCGCGGAGCGGTGAGAGGGCAAATAACGCGGGCAAGGCACAAACAAACAGACCGACAAACCCAAATTTGAAAATACCCCCCACTACATAAAAAAGGAAACCACAACAACCATGCACATTTCCGATAAAATCAAAACCCTCACCGCCGAGGCAGAGATCGCCCTCGCCCCCTACTTCGCCGAGATCGACCGCATCTCCTTTGAGAACACCGAGCGGGTCATGGACGCCTTCCGCGAGCATCGCGTGGCCATGACCAACTTCGACGGTACCAGCGGCTACGGCTACGACGACCGCGGCCGTGACGTCCTGGACGAGATCTGGGCCGAGGTCATGGGCGCGGAATCCGCCATCGTCCGCCACCAGATCGTCAGCGGTACCCACGCCCTCACCATCGGCCTTTTCGGCATCCTGCGCCCCGGCGACACCATGCTGTCGGTGGCGGGGAAGCCCTACGATACCCTGGAGGAGGTCATCGGCCTGTGCGGTACCCCCGGCAACGGCTCCCTCAAGGACTTCGGGGTGGACTACGACCAGGTGGACCTCACCGAGGACGGCCACTTTGACTACGAGACCATCGAGCGCAAGCTGAATGAGTTGGGTGACAAGGCCAAGATGGTCTTCGTCCAGCGTTCCAAGGGCTATCTGAACCGCAAGACCCTGTCGGTTCCCGAGATCGGGGAGCTGGCCGACTTCGTTCACCGCGTGTCTCCCCACAGCTTTGTAGTGGTAGACAACTGCTACGGCGAGTTCGTGGAGACGGTCGAGCCTACCGCCGTGGGTGCCGACCTCATCATTGGCTCTCTCATCAAGAACCCCGGCGGCGGCATGGCCGAGACCGGCGGCTACCTGGCGGGCACCAAGCGGGCCGTGGAGCTGTGCTCCTACCGTCTGACCTCGGTGGGCGTGGGCGGCGAGGTAGGTGCCACCTTCGGCCACAACAAGTCCTTCTACAAGGGTCTGTTCTACGCCCCCCACACCACCGCCCAGGCTCTCAAGACCGCCCATCTGGCGGCCTACATCTTCAACGCCCTGGGCTACGCCGTGGAGCCCGCGTGGAACGAGG
>JAGBAS010000008.1 GCA_017938885.1 Clostridia bacterium | reverse complement strand
ACCGTAATTCACTCTCCTCATCCACCGCTTCGCGGTCCCCCTTCCCCGCTGGGGAAGGCAAAGGAACGGACCGCTAAACCCCAATTTACCTCTCCAAAAAGCTCTCCCCCGCAAGCCCGCTTGCGTCCACGCCGAGGAAGTCCGCCACGGTGGCGGCAATATCGGCGAAGGTCCCTCGGGTGCCGAGGTTCTTTCCTGCCGTGCCCTTGCGGTACATGAGCATGGGGGTATATTCGCGGGAGTGGTCAGTGGAGGGGGTGGCGGGGTCGCAACCGTGGTCGGCGGTGACGATCAGGAGATCGTTCTCTCCCAGGGTGGGGAGGAAGTCGGCGAGCCACCTGTCAAATTCGGTGAGGGCGGTGGCGTAGCCCTCCACGTTGTTGCGGTGGCCGTAGACCATGTCGAAGTCCACCAGGTTGGTAAAGCAGAGGCCGTGGAAGTCCCGCTCGGCCACCTTGGCGGTGGCGGCCATGCCCTCGGCGTTATTGGCAGTGCGGATGGTTTCGGTGACGCCCTGACCTACGAAAATATCGGTGATTTTGCCTACAGCGATGGATTCAAGACCTGTTTCCTTGATGGCGTCCAGCACGGTGGGGGCGGGGGGGAGGATGGAGTAGTCGTGGCGGCGGGCGGTGCGCTTGAAGGGTGGCTCACCCTCAAAGGGGCGGGCGATGACGCGGCCCACGGCGTGCTTACCGTTCCAGGCGTTTGTCAGCATATCGCGGGCGATCTCACTGACGCGGTAGAGCTCGGGGACGGGGATCTTATCCTCGTGGGCGGCGATCTGGAAGACGCTGTCGGCGGAGGTGTAGATAATCAGCTTGCCTGTAGCGAGATGCTCTTCGCCGTAGTCGCGGATGACGTCGGTGCCCGAATAGGGCTTGTTGCAGAGGACCCCGTAGCCCGTGCGGCGGGTGAACTCCTCCAGCACCTCGTCGGGAAAGCCCTCGGGGTAGGTGGGCAGGGGGGCGGGGGAGATGATGCCCGCGATCTCCCAGTGTCCGATGGTGGTGTCCTTACCGCCCGAGGACTCGGTCATGCGGGCGTAGGTACCCATGGGGGCGGGCTTGTCGGCCAGGTCGGCAGGATCGCTCACACCGTCGATATGGAAAAGGCCTAACTTCTCCATAGTGGGGCAGTTGAAAGCGGGGTGATTGCGGACGGCGCCGAGGGTGTTGCTCCCCTCGTCGTTCCATTTGTATGAGTCGGGCATTTCCCCGATGCCGAAGCTGTCGAGGACGATGAGGAATACGCGGTTTTGCATATTGGCTCCTTTCTGCGGGGGCGTTATCGTGGGGATGGAATATTCGAATCTTACGGCTTTAGCGACTGCGCCTTTTCAAAGCTCCATGAGATTTCCCGTCGGTAGGTGTCCACGGTACCATCCTCCCGTTGGGCGGTTATCTCTAGATGGTAATCATACTCCAGCAGGACGTCGCTGCGGAGAGTGAAGTCCAGATAGGCGGTATAAGCCGTCAGGGTAGTTCCCTCGACGGCGCAGGACTCCTCGTAGCCTTGCCGATGCCACAGGCCTATATGGAGGCGGTACATCCCTTCCTTTTCGTCCAGGCATTCAATGCGCTCCACGTTCAGGTCGTTGTATTCCGCAGGCCACATGAGGTAGGCAAGATTCCACAGGATCTCATCGGGCGTGGTGTCGAAGCGGCTTTCCTCCTCCTCGCCCGTCATTTGATTGGTGTCCTTGTAGGTCATGACACCGTTCTTGTAGGACTCGGTGAGTAACCAGGATTCCTCAGCGGTCTCATAGCTTCCTTGGTTTTCGTAGATGAACTCGCCTTTTATGGTAAAGTCGAAGCGGATGCTCTGATCCTCCTTGCAGAAGGATTCCTCGCCGTCCATCATCCAGTATTCACTGTTTTTATAAGTGTATCGTCCTCTTTCCGCGTATGCTCGCCGATCCAGAGCGTTGGCAAAGGCGGTCAGCTTACGAAGATCGCCGATATCGGAATACGTCTCCAGACGAATATCGGCGGCGGTAACGGCGGCGGTCTCCTCGAAGGTCAGGGAGTAGGTCACGGCGGGGTAGTCGCGGAGGAAATAGCCCTCCTCGTCGTACTCGGCGTAGTTCAGCACGACCCTCGCGGTATGAAAGCGGTAATCGGGGGTGGCGATGACGGTGACGGACGCATCCACGATGTAGACGTAGTCGCTGACACAGGAAAAATCCGGCCCGTACAGCACGTCCAGATCGTTGAGATCCTCCTCGCACAGCCCTGCAAAGCGAAGCTCCCAGGAGCCGTCCTCCAGCTTGCGGTGAACCGCCGTCATGCACTCGTCGTAGTTCAGGTAGTGGACGAAATTATCCTCGTAGGTATAATTCACGAATTCGCTGTATTCCTCAGCGGTAATGGGCGTCTTGCTCCGATTGGCCAGGCCTCCGCTTGCGCATTCACGGAACATATAGCCATCGGCAAAGCCCTTGCGATAGCGGTACTCGTCCCGATACCCGCTGTCGGAGGACGCAGAGCAGACCTGGAGGCCGCCGCTGCGGTATTCGGTAGTGACGGTAGCATCATAGGACAGAAGCATGGATTCCTCCCAGGGATCCGTAAAGACCTCGGTAGCGGTGTAGGAGGCGCGGTAGGTCATATCCCCGGGCATAGGAGCCTCATAGGTCATTTCGGTGCGGATGGTGACGTTTTCGGCTACGTTCAAGTTATCCAGCATGGCCTCGTACAGGCTTTCTCCGCTATTGGGCGCAGGGGCAAGCACGTCGAAGCCGAGTTCCTTGAGCTTACAGGAGGACAGAAGCGGAAGCAGCAGCAGGGCGGCCAGAGCCAACGTGAGAATCTGCACGGTCAGTCGTCGTTTCATGGTAAGATCCTTTCGGTGTCATGTAATTCTCGTTTCAAAGTCAGAAGGCCTCCCCGTCCATGCGGCGGACCGTGACCGTCTTTCCTTTCTTGAAATAAACGGTTTTCAGAGGCACTGCGGTAAATGCATCGGGATCATCGTAGTCCGCCTCCCAAATCTCGATGTAGCGGCCAACCCGCTCCCCCGCCTCGCAGAGGGCCATGCGGATCGTGGTATGGGCGGTATCGTCGAAGATCACGGGGATGGAGCGGACTCCCTCGCCCTCGGGGACACGGATCACGCCTGTGGCGCGGCCTTGTTCGTCCACGGTGACCGTGAGTTTCCCGTCCTCGGTCTGCCAGGTGGTGTTCGGGAAGTTGCGGGGGCGGTTTTGAAGCTCGGCCAACTGCTCGGCGCGGGCGTTCCTCTTGCGGGTGCTTCGAATATACCGTTTCACCCGACCCGAAACCGAAAACAGATCCTCTATGACGAGGACGAGGGTAAGCAAGATCGGCGACCAGAGCAACAGAGGTATGAGCCACGCTCTCCGCCTTTGGAATTGGTTCCACTCCGCAAGGGTGTAGTGGGTCTCTTCTCCTTCGGTCATTTCCGCAATCATGTGGGTACCGAGGTAGCTGCCGCCGTCCTCCACGTAGCGGATGGTGACAGTATGCCCCGTCAGAGCCTCGGCCTCGTCATCGTAGAACATGGCGACCTGATACTCTTGACCGTCGGAGGCTTGGAAGATCATGACCTTGATATCGCTGCTTCCCCTCCGTCTGGGCTTAAATCCCACCACCTCATAGCGGTAGGTGCCGAGGGTCACGGTGGCGGTTTTCAGTTCCTCCTCCTTGGCTTGGGGGATAAAGATCGGGGTCAGGTACAGGAGGAATGCCGCGATCAGCACGGTTATGACGATGAAAAGCTTGGTGATCCTTCTCACGGGTGATTCCTCCCTTCGGTATGGTCTCTCTTTATCATTTTATTATACATCATACTGTGAGATTTGTCAAGTCATAGCATACAAAAAGCCCCCGTCTGCGGCTTGGAGGTGACCGCGAAACGGGAGCCGCGCCGTTTAAAAGGAGAAGAAAGATCGGCGCTCGGATAGGGTGGGGATATGCTGTTTACACGCTGCCGCTGTCCTCGGTCACGTCAAGGAAGGTGACGGTCATGTCCACGTTGACGTAGACGGCCTGCTTCTGTACCTTTACGTTGCAGAAGACGTGGTACTTATACTGCGTGAGGATGCCGTCCTGCATGGTGGCCTCCACGTAGCCGTTGAAGTCGGTCTGCTTACCGCCCAGAGCGGCCTCCCAGACCTCGGCCAGCCCCGTGCCCACGGCATCCGAGAGCTTGAAGCGGTAGATGCCCTTCTCGGCGTTCTTCACTTCCACGTCGGCCAGGTCGATGCCGCCGATCTGCTCGGAGTTCATGAGCTGGGAGAGGGTGGCCTGTGCCTCGGAGTTGGTCATTTCGACGGTCTCGTCAGCCACCTTAGTGCCGGTCTTCTTCTCCTTGACCACGGTGCGCAGGGAGCCGTCACGGTAGCTCATGGTGTAGAGATACCCCTCCTGCTCGTAGGAGATGGTCAGCTCCATACCGTCGCGGTTCTTGAAGGTAACGTCCTGGTCAACCTTGATCTCCTGGGTCTGGCCGCCGGGGACTCGTACCTCGGTCTCGTTCTTGACCGTGAAATGCCCCACGCTGTCGGTCTCCCGATCCTTGAGGGCGGAAATGAAGCGCTCCATGTGGCGGAGATCCTCCACCTCGGTAAAGCCCGAAATGTCGTAGGGCTGAGAAAGAACGGTGTTGTTCCAGCCCTTGTAGACCGACACGATGGACAGGGTAGGCACCGTGGACTCTGCCTCGGGGTTCTTCTCAAAGACAAACTCAATGGAGGTCTTGGTGGGGAACAGGTCTTCATTGGTCTCCCAGGTCAAGCGGACATCCACGATGGGGTGGTCGGCGGTAACGGTGTACTCAATGCCATCCAGCATCTCCATGAAGGGCTTCATGCCCTCCTCGGTAAAGCCCTCGTAGGTAGCCTTCCAGGTCTTGTCCTCGTTCTGCACGCAGGTCATGACGGTGGCCAGTCCGTTCTCCACCTCCACGTCGATGGAGCTGTCATCGGCCATCTCCTCGCGGAAGGCGAAATACTCGTCCTTGGTGATGGGGGACTTGACCTTCAGCTCGTCGGCGTTCTCCTTGTAACGGGAGAACATATAGCCGTCGGCATAGCCGCTGTCCTCGTAGTAGATCGTCAGGACACCGCCCGTGGTGACCGAGGTCTCGCTCTGCTCCAGATAGATAAAGGAGTCCTTGTCCTCAATGACCGTCAGGTTGGCTACGCCCTTCTGGTCGTAGGTATTGCCGGCGATATCCATTTTCATGACCATGGTCTGCTCCATGTAGAAGGAGGCGGCGGAATCGGCTTTTTCGTTGGACATCTCAAAGAACTTGACGGCGCGGTCGGGCTCATCCATGCGGTTCAGACGCGCCGAGGCGGAGCAGGAGGTCAGGGGGAGGGCTACCGTCAAAAGCATAACGGCGGCCAGGATCAGGGTGATGAATTTTTTCATGGTATGGTTTCCTTTCTGTATTTATCGGGATAGAGTATGCAAAATGTCTGCAAAAGCCATGGCGAACGCAGTGATCGTATTTTATTTACCGTCAACAAACGAATAGGCATACGTGAGCCGATTATCCTGCTCCGCGGCCTTTTTCGTTTGCCCGCCTGTATGGAGGAAGTACGTACATTCGATCAATACGTCCCCATCCATAACAATATCAACGTAGGATTCAAAGACCTTCAACTCTCCGCCGGCATCGGCGTAGGTGTCGGCATAGATATTTCGCATCTTTTCTCCAAAATACAGGCGGTATTTCCCTGCGGCTCCGTCCCGGGCTTCCGTACGGGATATGTCAAACGCATCGTAGAACGGAATCGACAGGTTGGAGATCAGAACGGACCGTGCTTCGCCATCAGTCATGAGCGCTTCGGTAACGTCTCCGTTTTTCTCCGTCTCCGCGTACATCGTACCGTCATAATACTCAGACCTTGTGAAAAAGGATCGGTTATCCCAATCCATGCCATTGGAGATCATCTCAAAGGAAAAGGCTCCTTCAACCGTGGCGAAGGTAACATCGGTTACAAACTCCCGACCCGAGGATACTCCATCGGTTACGGTGGTTTGATGAAGCGAATAACTGTACGTCCCGCGCTCCGCTGTCATACGCTCCCCCAGAGCAGTCATAAACTTGTAGACAAGAGGGAGATCCTCAACCTCGGTGAAATCCGACAGATCGTAATCCTCGGTCAGCTCGGTTTCGTTCCAGCCACGATAGACGGTTTCCAGCGTGACCGTGGGGACGGCAGAGCCGGATGCGGTGCTTTCTTCAAAGACGAACTCGATCTTCACAGAGGTAGGATAGAGCGTAGCGTCGGCGTTGACCGTCATGCGGACATCGGTGCTGTCGTACTCGGCGGGGACAAGATGGTCCACGCTGCGGAGCATATATAGGAAGGGCTCCAGCCCTGCCTCGGTAAAGCCCTCGTAGACAGCCATCCAGGTCCCGTCCTTATTCTGCTCGCAGACCATTGCGGTACAGTAATTCTCCCCCACAAAAACCGTCGGGGTGTCCTTACTCGAACTACGGAAAGCATGGTACTCCTCGTTTGAAATACGGGATTTGAGTCTGGACTCCGCCTCGCCCTCCTTGTTGGAAACAAACATGACACCGTTCATATATCCTTCATCGGTATAGGTAACGGTTCGGTCGCCTCCTGCCCAAACGGTATTGACGGTCTTCTCCGCAACGGAATCCTCGCCATCCTTCGACACAAAGGTGGATGTAACCTTCGTGGTCTGCTCGTAAGCAAGATCGTCGATCTCCGTTTTCAGATAATGTTTACGTTCTTCCGAGTGGGAGGTCGACGCATCCTTTTTTTCGTTTATGAGTTCATAGAAGCATACAGCCCGCTTGTTTCCGTCCATATGCTTGAGGCGTGAGGAAACCGAGCAGGAGGTCAGGGGGAGGGCTACCGACAGGAGCATGACGGCGGCCAGGATCAGGGTGATGAATTTTTTCATGGTATGGTTTCCTTTTTTGTCATTCAGGGGATTTCGTAAAAGATCACCGTCATCTCGATATCCATGGTCAGCGGATTCCCGTCAACGGTTGACTCTGCGTGGAGGGTTAGGGTGTAGCTTTCCAGCTTACCCTTCGGCATCAGGGCTTCAACGTGACAGGAAGCGTCCAGGATCTCAACTCTCGTTTTGAGGAAGGTTTGATTCAGAATGAGAGATGCCATTTTTTTGGCACTGTTCTCCCGCAACACGTAGCGATACAGGCTGATTCCCTCAGAAACAAGTGTTGCGGACTCGATATTGGCCAACCTAACGCTTTGGGGATTCATGCTGTCGGCGACCATCAGACGGGCTTGTGCATCGATCATCCGCAGGGATTTGCTTTCGATCTTGTTCCCCGTTTTTCCGTAGACCGTCTGGAAGGCTCTGGTTCCCGCATAGGACAGCTCATATCGCTTGCCCGCTTGCTCGTATTCCCGTGTGAAGCGGTAGCCGCCCGTGGTATTCGCGTACTCGATGGTTTGCGGGAGACTGCCGGTTTGGGTCTCCCCGCCGCTGCTCAGCGTGGTGAGCGTATCCACGGTAAATTCACCTTGAACCGCTTTTTCATGGGCGGCCAGGCCGTCGAAAAAGGCACTGACGGTATTCATGTCGGATAGCTCGGTGTACTTGGAAAGATCGACCGAAGACAATTTTCCCGCAGCACCCGAATCGTCCCCCAGGAAGAAGTCATAGCTGACCGTGAGGGTGGGCTCGGCCTGGCGGTATTCTGCGCTTTCGTGGAACTTGACCTCCACCGAAGCGAAGGTCGGCTCGAACGCATCGTTCAGGGTAAGGGTCACGATCAGATCCCAGGGCTTATGCGTAACCGTCAGATCCTTAGAAAGGTCGTGCTGGCGCACCGTGAAATTATACGCGCGGGCTTCGCTGAAGCCCTCATAGGTGATGACCCAGTTACCGTTCTCCTTATGCTCGACGGTCGCTGTCTTACAGTCATCCTTCTCAATACGCAGGCCGAGAGGGGGCATCTCACTGCTCTTGGCGGGGGCGGTGCGGTATTCCTTTTCGTCGGCAGGTGCCTTGAAGTAGGATTCCCCCACGCCCGCTTGACTGTGTACGAAGATATAGCCGTCCTTATAGCCCGTCTCGGTGGTGGTGATCCTCCCATCACCGCCCATTTTTAGGATCTCGTGGGTGTTTTTGAGGTAGCCGAAATCATCCTTGCTGTCTATGTAGCTGACGCCTTCGGTCACGGAGCAGGAGGAGCTGAAATAGAGATTTTTGATGAAAAGCTTGCGGCTGTATTGGACTTGTTCGGCATCCGTGAGAGCTTTTTCAGCCAGCTCGGCCAGCCGCACAGCCTTCTCAGGCTCATCCATACGCTCCAGACGATCCGATTCGGAGCAGGATGTCAGAGGAAGGACGCCCGCAAGCAGCAGGAGCACGGACAAAAAGAGGGTCAGTATTCGCTTCATGGTAGGTTCCTTTCCGTTTGTCACTGAGTTCATTATAGCATAAAAAAGTACAAATGAGCCCGAAGTGGGATAATCGGTCCCGTTTTGGGATATTCGGTATGTTCTCACTATATAAGACACCAAAATCAGCGGAATATTTCAAAATTGCAAAAATATTTTACCACATAATTGTAAACTATTTGTGTCCTTGCCTTGAATACGTGGCAACGTCTGCTTTTTCTTCTGCCGAATCCTTGGAAAATCCGTTGACAAACCGCTCAAACGGGAGTATAATATAGGAAAATATTCACAGGAGGCACATTATGGCCAAGCTTCATTTTCTGAAATCGGTTACCGATACCATCAATACCCCCTTCATTCTCGAAAGCGGCGAGACCCTTGTCGTAGTGGACGGCGGCTTTCCCTCCGAGACTCCCTACCTGTACGAATATCTTAAGGGTCTGGGCGGGCACGTCACCGCCTGGTTCGTTACTCACTTCCACGACGACCACATGGGTGCTTTGTGGTTCATGATGAAGGATCATCCCGACATCCGCATCGACGGCGTATACTGCCACCTTCCCTCGGATGATTTTCTCATCAACGGCGAGCCCAAGCAGGACGAATGGACCACCCGCCAGCTCCTCGACGGCTTCCACGGTGCTATGGCTGAGCGAGGGATCCCCAAGGTAACGGTACAGAAGGATGACCTGTATTCCTTTGACGGCGGCAATCTCACCGTCCGTATTCTCCGTACCCCCGATGAAAGCATCACGGGCAATCCCATCAATAATTCTTCCATCGTCTTCCGCGCGGAGGCGGACGGCAAGAGTATCCTCTTCCTCGGCGACCTGGGTGTAGAGGGCGGCGATCAGCTTTTGGCTACCAATCCTCCCGAGCGGATCCGCTCGGATTTCGTGCAGATGGCACATCACGGTCAGGGCGGCGTATCCAAGGAGTGCTACGCGGCCATCAGACCCACCTACTGCCTGTGGCCCACCCCCTCCTGGCTCTGGGACAACATGGGTCCCGGAGGGTACGACACGGGCATTTTCGGCACGGTCGTTACCCGTGGCTGGATCAGCTCCCTGCGCTGTGTCAAGCGTCACTACGTCATGATCCACGGTACCCAGGTCATTGACCTTGCAGAGGCGTGATATGGTCTGGCTTTGGATCGGGCTATTCGTACTATCGGTGGTGCTATCCTTGGTGATCTCGGTCACGCTGGTCTGCTACTTCCGTATGTTCCATTCCAAGCCCCGCCGTCCTTTGGGCGAGGATGAATACGTCATTCCTGAGGGAGGTATCTACGAGGTCTTCCGAGAGGACATGATCGGCTGGACGAAAATGGTGCGAGCGTATCCGTACAGGGAATATGCCATTCAATCCTTCGACGGGCTGACTCTGCGTGCGAAATTCTTCGAGCACAAGCCCGGTGCGCCCATTGAGCTCATGTTCCACGGCTATCGAGGGAACGCCGAGCGGGATCTGAACGGCGGCGTAGAGCGGTGCTTCCGATTGGGTCACAGCGCCATGCTCATTGACCATCGCGGTTCCGGCTTTTCAGACGGAAACGTCATTACCTTCGGGATCCTGGAAAAGCGTGACTGCCTGGCTTGGGTGGATTTCGCCGTCAAAGAGTTCGGCTCCGACGCAAGGCTGATCCTTACGGGCATTTCCATGGGTGCGGCTACCGTCATGATGACCGCCGGCAAACCCCTTCCGCCTCAAGTGAAATACGTTCTGGCGGATTGTGGGTATACGTCCCCCCGTGAAATCATTTCCAAGGTCATGGCTGAGATGCATCTGCCCCCTAAGCTGGTCTACCCCTTCGCTCAGCTTGCCGCGCGGCTCTTGGGTCATTTCTGTCTGGATGAGGATTCCCCCATAGAGGCTATGAAGCGTTGTACGGTCCCCGTGGTGTTTGCCCATGGCGATACAGACGATTTCGTGCCCTATGACATGAGCGTGCGGTTGCACGATGCTTGCGTCTCTCCCAAGAAGAAGTTGGTTACCATCCACGGCGCGGGGCATGGGTTAGCTTTCCCCGTGGGACGGGACGAGTACGTGAACGCTCTGGCGGAGTTCAAGCGGGAATGTGAGTTTGACTTTTAATATGAAAAAGGTGTCCTTGCGACACCTTTTTCATATGGATGCTTTTTTCGTCATGCACCGGATCCTGCCGCAGGCTTCATTTTCGCTATTCCGATTCGATCAGCAAGAAAAACGCCTTGAGAGCCTCTATGCCTGATGTTCTCTGGACGACCGCTTATTACACAGCTCCAGCTTGCCGTCCTCCATGCGGAACATACGATCGGCGCGCTCGGCGATGGACATATCGTGGGTGACCATAATGAGGGTCTGGCCGATCATGTTCTTGGTTTCCAACAGGAGCTCCAACACCTCGTCGGCGTTCGCGCGGTCGAGGTTGCCCGTGGGCTCGTCGGCGAAGAGGATGTGGGGCATATTGATGAGGGCACGGGCGATGGCGACGCGCTGCTGCTGACCGCCCGACAGCTCACTCGGCAGATGGTGGAGTCTGTCCTCGATGCCCAGGGACACCACCAGCTTCTTGAACATTTCTTCGTAAGAAGCATCCTCCTTATTGCACATGAGCGTGGGGATAAGGATATTCTCCAGGGCGGTGAACTGGGGGATCAGATTGTGGCTCTGGAAGACCATACCGATGAAGCTCCCGCGAAAACGCCCCAGCTCGTCGGCACTCATGGCGGTGATATCCTGTCCTCGGATGACGATATGGCCTGCCTGGGGCCTGTCCATACCCGCCAGGAGGTGAAGCAGGGTGGATTTACCCGATCCCGACGCGCCCACGATGGCGATGAACTCTCCCTCGTAGACCTTCATGGAGGCGCGGTTGACGGCGGTGATGACCTCGTCGGACTGGGTGTACTGGCGCACCACGTCGGTGGCCTCTAAGATAACGCGATCTTTATTGATTTCGGTTGACATATGACATTTCCTTTCCTTTGTGGAATAAGGGTTTTTCAGATACAAGATACAGATACGGAAAATCCTGTGTATCTTGTATCTTTGTATCTTGTATCTTCGTATCTTTCAGTTAATCCACCCTTCTCACCCCGATATCGGGCTTGGTGAACATCCGATAGGGCAGCTCGCAGGAGAGGAAGCCGCAGACCGCCGAGATCACCACGCAGGCGATGAGGGCGGGGAGGGAGAGGCTGAATTCGTAGCGCACACTCTCGGTGATGTGAAGCCAGGGGAGCAGAGTGTTGATGCAGAAATAGACCAGGTAGTTGCAGAGCAGGGACACCCCGATGGTGATGAGGAAGGCTGTGCCCGAAAGCACTCCGCCTGCCAAACGGTGGAGCTTGGCGAAGGCATCGTCGGGGGCACCCAGGGCGTGGAGCACCGCGAACTCGTTCCGTCTCTTGCGGTAGAACATGATCTGGGAGAAATACCACACCATGGGAGATATGAGCAGGAGGCAAACGGCCAGAGTGAGGATCACGGCACTGTCGTTCTTGAGGCTCTTGATCCCCGACTCAAAGTAGTTGCCCGTAGGCGTGACCAGCCAATCGGCAAAGGGGGATATGATCTTGCGGATCTGATCCTCGGCGGCTTGAACCGTATCCATGTCGGAGCCGGCATCCATGTAGACCTTCAGCTCGGTGCGGGATGAGGGACGGCCTGTGAGTGCGGTGTAGGTGGCGTCACCTACGCCCAGGGTGATGGCATCCTCGGAGTCCAGGCCCTTGACCACGGCGCAGACCGTGAAGGTCTCGTAGCGGAACTTGAAATTCTTGATCTGCTGGCGGAGCAGCTCTCGGGGGTCAAAGACCATCTCCAACGGAATCGCCTCCTCGCAGACCGCCACGATGACCTTGTCACCGGGCGCAAAATCGTAGGTCTGCTTGTTGTAGATATCCTCGCTGATGATGATCGCGTTGGGATCCTCCAGAATGGCGTAGGGATCCCCTTCAAAGGTACCGAGGTTGTTGCGGAGGATATTGTCGATCCAGAGCTTGTCCACCACAGTGCAGTCGTAGTTGTTGGCCGCCCATTTGAAGCCCTCGGACTGCCGCTCCTTGCTGGAAACGGCGTAGTCGCTCGCATCGTAAAGCTGGCCTGGCTTGAGGAGCAAATGGGACTGTCTGAAGCCCCCCGACAGGCTGACGCTCCACTCGGCATGGCTCACTCCGGGGATGGCCTCCAGCTCGGTCAGAAACATATCCACGTCGGAGCGGATCATTTCGTCCTGGTCGAAGGTAGGTGCCCAGGGCTCGTCGCCGATGATCTCGTCCTCCTCGGGGATCACCTCCTCGTAGTAGTTGGGAGGACGGTAGGCCACCAGGTATTCGTAGGGATCCAGCTGATCGTGGAAGGTCTTCATGCCGGCTACGTATAATCCCGAAATGAAGAAGGCGGCGAATAAAACGGCGGAGAGCACCAGACGGATATAGTATTTCCGCATCCGCCAGAAGCCGTAGAGCTCATATTTCCCGGGGAAGGACTCTCCGAACAGGAAGAAGGAGCGGCGGGGGGAGGAAACCAGATTCGTGTTATCCCCCGCCTGCAAATGGCGGACGGGCGGCTGCCCTGACATCCGCCGCATGGGGAACCAGACCGAGGAGAATACCGCGATCAATCCGCCCAGAAGGGGCACCAGCACGGCTTTGGCCGTAAACCACAGTCCCACGCCGCGAGGGATATAGAGAATCCCCGCAATGAGAATCCCCACCAGTGCGCCGGGAAGCCAAGTCAGCACCGTGACCGTGACCAGCTCGCCGCCCGCCGCGCCCATGAGCTTGGGGAAGTCGGCACCGCAGGTCATGTAGATGCCGTAGATGAACTTGAAGTGATCCAGACGGATGAGGAACAGGATCACCATCATGAGGACCGAGAAGGCGAACCAGATGAGGGACACCGTCCAGAACTGCACCGTATAGGGGGTGCCGAAGTCCTCGGCGAAGGTGTACAGAGGGGAGAGGCGGATCTCGCGACGATCCTGGGAGACCCGTCGGATCATGTCGTTGTAGACCTCCTCATAGGCGGTCTCCAAGCCGTAGGTCTCGTCCAGCAGGATGCGGCAGGAGTATGTGCCGTCGCGGAGGGCCTTGCCGTCGTTGACCCAGTAGTAGCTTTCTATGTATTCGTTCTCGCGCTCGATCTGGTACATGAGCTGCTGATCAAGGTTTGCGAATTGCTCGTTATTGAGAAGCGCAACCTCCACGTGGTAGTCAAACTCCTCGGCTACGGCGGATCGGGCTGCGTGCATATTGGCCTCAGTGCAGAGAGCCACCGTCCAAAACCCTGCGGTCATGACCCACGCGGCCAGGTAGAAGCAGATGTACTCCTTCCAATTCTTGGTAACACTCTTGAAGGCGTTTCTGACGTTCGGCGGGTAGAGCACCGCGCCGATGGAGCGGAAAAGGGTGACGAACCATTCACCGATCCGCTTGATACGGGATTTTCTGGGCATGGCGACCGTCCTTTCGGTTGGATTGTATATTGTTTGAAATTAAACCGTGTATTTGTATATTATAACATAAAGGTATGAATAAATTGTGTATAGGGCAGATGGCAGATAATCCAAAATTCAATGTTTAATTTTGTTCAATTCTCCATTTTCTTTCCTGCCGGCCTTGAAAACCTTGACTTATCCCGGACTTGGTGTTATAATAAAAGAGCTATTTCACTGAAAGGAGATACCACTTTGAAACCGTTCATGCAACGTTTACTGGCCACGTCCCTGGCCGTCCTGCTTCTTTTATCCTGCGCCGCCTGCGGGCAGAACACCGAGGATCCCTCTGCCAACACGGATGGGCAGAACAACAACCCCGTCACCGAAGGGGAAACGCAATACGACCCCATGATCGAGACCAAAAACTACGACAAGGAATTCTACGTCACGGGTGTTTACTACATCCGCGAATGGGCTACCGCCTCTGACGAGGATCGGGGCGATCCCTTCATGGATACCATCTATGAGCGCGGTCTTAAGATCCAGGATCATCTGGGCGTGACTCTTGTGGACATTGACGCCGGCGACTGGCTGGCCTACGCCAATAACGTTATCCGTACCGTCCAGTCGGGTGACGACGCCTACCAGCTGGTCTCCACCCACTGCTACCAGGGCGTGACCTCCTTCCTCACCTCCGACGCCACCTACAGCTACGCCGACTTTGATTCCGTGAATCTGGACGCCCCCTACTGGGCTTCGGATTTCATGGAGGAGGTCATGATCGGAGACAAGTACCTCATCGGCTACAACGACTTCTGCCTGACCTCGGTCAACGCCATCGTCTACAACAAGGAGCTCATGGCCGAGTACAACCTCACCGCCCCCTATGAGGATGTCCGAAACAAGACCTGGACCCTGGATAAGCTCATCTCCCTGGCCTCCAACGTGGCCAAAGACAACGGCGACGGTAAGTGGGATGAGAAGGATACCTACGGCATCTCGGGCTGGGGCTGGGTCGACACCATCTCCTTCACGACTGCCTGCGATATCAAAATCGTAGACCGCGACGAGACGGGACTCTATCAGGTCGCTTACGAAAACAACTCCGAAAAGACCTACGCCGCGCTGGAGAAGGTCAACGAGCTGTACAACGGTGATTTCGCCTACTACAAGGGTCCGAACGGTACCCAGATTGCCTTCAACGACGGCACCACCATGCTCTACACCATGGAGACCCGCAACATGACCAATCTCCGCGACACCACCTTCCATTTTGGCGTGCTTCCCTACCCCATGTACAACGAGGCACAGGGTGAGTATAAGTCCCTGAACTGGAACGGCGTGATGTTCGTCCCCGCCTCCATCAAGGATCCCGATATGGTCGGCGAAACGCTGGAGCTGTTGGCCTACTATACGCCTCCCGTGCAGAAGGCTTACTATGAGGACCTGTTGGGCTCCAAGCTCTCCGACGCGCCCGAGGATGCCGAAATGCTGGACATCATCTGGGATTCCGTGGTGACGGATATCGGCATGGTCTCGGCTAACCTCAACGGCATGGATCCTCTGCTGTACATGTTCCCCAACCTTTGCTTGCAGGGCGTGCAGGGCTATTCCTCCTTCGTTACCAAGAATTCCCGCAGCGCAAACCGTGCGCTGGAAAAGCTGTTTGGCTGATCTGCATGACAAGACCTTCGCACCGCTCCGCTGGGGGCGGTGCTTTTTTGCGGGCGGGGTTCTGTATTCTATACCGTTTTTCAAGGGTGATTTCTTACAGCTCCCGAAAAATATTTCGATTTATGGGCAGGGATGTGAACATTTTGTAATCTTTCAAAAACCCCTTGCAATTTGACAGAAAATAGTGTAAAATATATCATGGGATAGGATGATAGACCATCCGATCCCGATGGATATAGTTTAATTTTATAATAGTTATAAGGAGAGTTCACCATGACCCCTACCAACAACAAGTTCGTCCTGAATTGGATCGACGAGATGGCAGCTATGACCTGCCCCGATCGTATCGTCTGGATTGACGGCTCCGACGAGCAGGCAGAGGCTCTGCGCGCCGAGGCTTGCTCCACCGGCGAGATGATTAAGCTCAACCCCGAGAAGCTGCCCAACTGCTACCTGCACCGCACTGCCGTCAACGACGTCGCCCGCGTGGAGGGCCGTACCTACATTTGCACCCCCACCAAGGAGGAGGCCGGTAACATCAACAACTGGATGGATCCCGCCGAGATGTACGCCAAGCTGCATAAGCTCTACACCGGCTCCATGAAGGGCCGCACCATGTACGTCATCCCCTACTCCATGGGCGTCGTTGGCTCCGACTTCGCCAAGTACGGCATCGAGCTGACCGACTCCATCTACGTGGTGCTGAATATGCTCATCATGACCCGCGTGGGTAATAACGTCCTGGAGGCTCTGGGCGACTCCCCCGATTACATCAAGGGTCTCCACGCCCGCGCCGATATCGACGAGGAGAACCGCTACATCGTCCACTTCCCTCAGGACAACACCATCATGTCGGTCAACTCCGGCTACGGCGGAAACGTCCTGCTGGGCAAGAAGTGCTTCGCTCTGCGTATTGCCTCCTACCTGGGCCGCAAGGAGGGCTGGATGGCCGAGCATATGCTCATTCTGGGTGTTAAGTATCCCAACGGCGAGAAGAAGTACGTCACCGCCGCTTTCCCCTCTGCCTGCGGTAAGACCAACCTGGCCATGCTGATCCCCCCCAAGTTCCTGTCCGAGCAGGGCTATGAGGTGGAGTGCGTGGGCGACGATATCGCCTGGCTCCGCGTGGGCGAGGACGGCCGTCTGTGGGCTGTAAACCCCGAGAACGGCTTCTTCGGTGTGGCTCCCGGTACCAACGAGAAGTCCAACCCCAACGCTCTGCACACCTGCCTGCGCGACACCATCTTCACCAACGTGGTGCACAACACCGCCGACAACACCGTCTGGTGGGAGGGCCTGGACAACAATCCTCCCCAGCCCGGCAACGCCATCGACTGGAAGGGCAATCCTTGGGACTGCACCAAGTACGACAAGAAGGATAAGTCCACCTGCGGCGCTCATCCCAACTCCCGCTTCACCGCTCTGGCCGCCAACTGTCCCTGCATCTCTCCCGAGTTCAACAGCCTGAAGGGCGTGCCCGTGTCCGCCATCGTTTTCGGCGGCCGTCGCGCCAAGACCGCTCCCCTGGTGTACCAGTCCACCTCTTGGCAGAACGGTGCCTTCGTGGGCTCCATCATGGCCTCCGAGACCACTGCCGCCGCCGCCGGCGCCGTTGGCGTGGTTCGCCGTGATCCCATGGCTATGCGTCCCTTCGTGGGCTACAACATGGGCGACTACTGGAACCACTGGCTGGCTATGGGCACCCGCATCCCCAATCCTCCCAAGATCTTCCACGTCAACTGGTTCCGCACCGATGACGAGGGTCACTTCATCTGGCCCGGTTTCGGCGACAATATGCGCGTCCTGCTCTGGATCCTGGCTCGCTGCGAGGGCAAGGTGGACGCCGACATCACCCCCATCGGCTACGTGCCCAAGGCTGAGGACATCATGATCGAGGGCCTGGAGGACATCACTCCGGACACCATCCGCGATCTGCTCACCGTGGACGTGGATTCCTGGCTGGCCGATATCGACAACATCAAGGAGTTCTACGCGCAGGTCGGTTCTGCCGTTCCCAATACCATGTACGACGAGCTGGCCGCTCTGGAAGCCCGCCTGAAGGCCGCCAAGTAATACCCTTTCATTACACCATCGCGGGGCGGTAGGCTCTGCCCGCCGCTCCGTGATCTGCCTTTGCTGAAAAAGACAGGAGGTTCCCTATGAAAAAGTGGCTCTTCCCCATCCTGCTGTCAGCTCTGCTGCTGACCGCTACGGGATGCGACGAGGCCGATATGCCCCTATTTGAATTGCCCGATACCGTGGACGGATTGACCGTCGTGACCTCGGAGGATGAGCTTTCCACCGAGCCCGTTACCGACTCCGTCACCGAGTCCGAAAGCCGTACCGAAGATGTGACCGAGGATGTGACCGATGTCCCCCCCTCGGCAGAAACCGAAACACTGTCCGCAGAAGAGGCGGCCGCCCTTCTGGAGGAGATCCTCCGAAACCATGCCGACGACGCGCAGGCTCCCGTGGAGATCCATATGACCTCCGAGGCTGAACTGACCGCCCATATGTTCGGCTTTTCGGGCACTACCGTGATCCCCCTTTCGGGTCACTATGCGATTGACAGCAACGGAGAGCTGATGCTTTCCTATGCCATCCCCATGGAGGGGACCGGTGTCTGCATCATGGCGGGTAACGTGCTCTACCTACACGACGGTACGGATACCGCGCTCAAGGCTCCTCTGGACGGAGTCTCTATTGACGAGGTCAAGGAGAACCTTCTGAAGCAATTCACCGATCGGTTTATCCACGCACTTCCCGGCGTTTCCGTACCCGACGTTAAAGCCGTCCCCGCAGAGGATTTGCCTCTTACCGAAACGGATTGGGATATTTCCGAGCTTTTGCATCAGGCCTTTACCGCCGTTCCCACCGAAATAGCCTTCAGACACGTGAGTGCCGTCCGTTCCTCGGAAACGGGCTCTGTGACCTTCGTACTGTCGGGCATCTCGGATCCTGTCTTGGATACGCTGGCGGAGATCCTGTCTGCCCTGCCCACTGAACAGCCCGAGTGCAAGACGAATCCTGACTTCACCGAGGAGACCGCCGCCGCCCTGGTCGCCCTTCTCCGCGAACAAGCCGATCATGCGGTTTCTCTGACCCTGACGGCAGATTCCGACAGCTCTATCACGGAGGCTTCGTCTACGCTCGCGCTGGATCTTTCGACGGTTCCCGAGCTGACTTCCCATATGCCTGTCGAATTGACTTTCCGCACCAACCTCACCTTCAACCGCGCGGGCATTGATATCACCGCCCCCGAGGATGCTGACACGTATCGGGAGGTCTCCCTCGCGGAGCTTCTGATGGGCGATGCAGAGAGCGAGACCTCTGCATCCGAGGAGGCTCAGACCCCCTAATTTTCGCAAAACCACAGAAACGCCCTGTTTCGGGGCGTTTCTTTTTTGACCCTGGCAGGACTGAGTCCACAACGAACTGTATCAATTTTCGAAATTTTTCATGAACAGACCGCAAAACCCCGCGAAAGCTCTTGACGAATGGATGCGAATGGTATATAATTAATAGGAATAATTCTATGCAATTATCGCTTCATGAAGCACGGACACGAGTCGTGTCGGAAAGGAGACCTTCGAAATGGAACCAAACGATCCCCGCGATTTCCATATGCCCCCCGAGCCTTCGTTTCCGGAACCCGACGGGACTGTGAACATCAACGGGAAAAAGCATAAGAAGCGTACAGTTTTCTATATCTGCGCTACGATCGTCGCGCTTCTTTTATTTGCGGCCGCCGTCCACGAGCCCCTTTTAGCGGTGATCCGGTATATCCTGTCCATTCTGTCTCCCCTCATCATCGGTCTCATCATCGCGTATCTTTGCGACCCCATTCTGGAGTTTTTCGAGTACCGCATCTTCAAAAGGCTGCATAACGGCAGCTTGAAGAGAGGGCTTTCTCTGTTTCTGACCATCATCGTCGCTTTTGGCATCGTCGCCGTGGTGGGGGCCATGATGATCCCCCAGCTCTACGAGAGCATCACAGAGCTGTTCGCCAATTACGAAACCTACCTCAACAGCCTGCTGAGCTGGCTGCAAACGGGTCTGAACAAGCTCACCGCCAATCTTCCCGTCAACGTTGTGGATATCTCCGACGTGGATAAACTCATGGGCTATATCGACGACGTCTTTGGCTCAGCCGAAAACGCTCTGTCCAAGCTGCTCGACGAGTTACAGCAGTTCGTGTCCGACGGCAATCTGGTGGAGAAGACCTGGGCTATCCTTTTAAAGCTCTTCAATTCCTTCAAAAACCTGTTCATCGGTCTGTTCATCGCTTTCTATCTCCTTGCCTCCAAGGAAAAACGGGTCGCCCAGTTCCGCAAATTCCGGAAAGCTATGTTCGCAGAGAAGACCGACGCGAAGCTGGAGGAATTCATTACGCTCACCGATAAGACCTTCGGCGGTTTCATTTTCGGCAAGATCCTGGATTCCCTGGTCATTGGTATCCTGACCTTCGTCCTGCTTTCCATTTTCGAGGTCTCCCCCTACAATATGCTCATTGCCACCTTTATCGGGCTTACCAACATCATCCCGGTATTCGGCCCCTTCATCGGTGCTATCCCCTCCTTCTTCGTGGTACTGATCTCCAATCCTGACAAGGCCTTTTTGTTCCTCGTTCTGGTTCTCATCATCCAACAGCTTGACGGCAACATCATCGGCCCCAAGATCCTGGGAGACAATACCGGTGTCAGTTCCCTCTGCGTCATCATCGCCATCGCCGTTTGCTCGGCCATGTGGGGGGTTATGGGTATGATTATCGGCGTGCCCATCTTCGCGGTGGTCATTGAGCTCATCAAGCGGCTTTTGGAGAAGCGGCTCACCGCCAAGGGAGAGCCCACCGACACCCTGGATTACTATCCTGCCAATGCCGTTGGCAACGCCGAAAAGGATATCTACTACGAGCACGCTTCCCTGCTCTACAATTACGAGCACTCCAGGCTGAAGCCCCGCGTGGAACGGCTCCGCAACGGCATCTTCAATCACCTGGGCCGCCAGGCCAAGTCCGCGGACGGTCAGAAGGAAGATCACACCGATCCGCCTGCTCCCACCGACAAGACCGACACTTGAATTTGATCTGACCGCCACTCGGCCAAGCCGAGTGGCGGTTGCATCCGTAAATCTTTACCCCGAGCATTCTGATATTTGGAGGTACATATTCCATGAACGCGCCCCACGTCGACCCGCAAGAGCCTATGAACACCCCCGAGGAGCCCCATCACCATCACCATTTTCAGAAACGCTGGCTGTTTTTCGGTACGATCGCCGTGATCTTTGTGATTGCTTACTGCATCGTTAACGTAGACAGCTTCACCAACGTGTTCAAGCGTATCGGCGACGTGATCTCCCCCCTCATCATCGGTTGTATCATTGCCTATCTGTGCAACCCAATATTTAAGTTTTACGAGTATTTCGTCTTCCGAAAGCTTAAAAGCAAGGGAAATCTCCGCTCGGGTCTTTCACTTCTCTGCACCATTCTGACGTTTCTCGGTATCGTTGCGATCCTCATCGCCATGATCCTTCCCGAGCTGATCGACAGCATCAAGCAGTTGGTCAACGATTACGAGTATTATCTCAACGGCCTTCTGAGCTTCATCCAATCGGTCATTAACAAATTCGAGCTGGACGTGGACATCTCGGATATGCAGAAATTCACAGCCTTCCTGGAGGATATGTTCGGCGACGTGGAGAATCTGGCGACCGAGATCCTCAATAAGCTCCAGAGCTTCGTGTTTGACACCAATCTCATCGGAGACGTCTGGGGCTTCATTTCCAAGCTCTTCTCCACCTTCATGAACATCATCCTCGGTCTGGTCATCGCCATCTACATCCTCTCCTCCAAGGAGAAGCGGTTTGCTCAGATCAACAAGTTCCGCGCTGCGTACATGAAGGATAAGCACGACGACAAGATCAGCGAGGTCGTGGCTCTTGTGGACAAGACCTTCGGTGGCTTCTTCAAGGGCGTTCTGGTGGATGCCTTGATCGTGGGCGTTCTGATGTTCCTGTTTTTGTCCATCTTCCGCATTTCTCAGTATAATCTGCTGATTGCCGCGATCTGCGCCATCACCAACATCATCCCCGTTTTCGGCCCCTTCATCGGTGCCGTTCCCTCGGGTCTGATCGTGCTCATCACGAATCCCGAAAAGTTCATCTGGTTCATTATACTGGTCATCGTGATCCAGCAGCTGGATGGCAACATCCTGGTACCCCTTATCCAGGGCAACAATACCGGCGTCAGCTCTCTGGCCGTGCTTGTCGCCATCACGGTCATGGGCGGCTTCTTCAGCGTGGGCGGTATGATTATTGGCGTCCCCGTCTTTGCCGTCATCATTGAGCTGGTCAAGCGGGACATCGAGGATCGGCTCCGCAAGCGCGGTAAGGTCACCGACACCACTCACTACTATCGAAAGGGCGCCATCGGAAACGCCGAGGAAGAGGTGTACTACGAGCACGCCCACTGGAAGTATAAGTACGATCACTCCCGTCTCAAGCCCCACGTGGACAAGGTACTGGCCGCCATCGCGCGGATCGGAAAAAAGGATCAGCCCTCTGACGGTGCTTCCGTCAGCACGGACCAAGACGCTCCCGCCAAGGGTAACACCACCGAGAAAGAGGAGAAATGATCCTTCGGTTCATCTGTATTTCAAATTTGGTTTACATTCAAGACTATAATTACGTTATCAAGCATTTCAAGGAGGCAATTCCATCATGAATCAAGCAAGCAACCGCCGTGCAGGCGATATTTCTGTAGAGACCGCCCACATTTTCCCCATTATCAAAAAGTGGCTCTACTCTGAAAAAGATATTTTTCTCCGCGAGCTGGTCTCCAACGCCGCCGATGCGGTAACCAAGCATAAGCGGCTCATTTCCCTCGGTGAGATCGAGGGCGATGATGAGGCGTACCGCATTACCGTCACGGTGGACAAAACCGCCGGCACGCTGACCGTATCCGACAATGGTATTGGCATGACCGAGGAGGAGGTCTCCCGCTATCTGGGCAATATTGCTCTTTCAGGTGCTCTGGATTTCGTAAGCAAGTACGAAAACGAGAAGGAGGCCAACGCCTCGGGCATCATCGGTCACTTTGGTCTGGGCTTCTACTCCGCTTTCATGGTCGCCGATACCGTCGAGGTGGTGACTCGCTCCTATACGGGAGGCGATACCATCCGCTGGGTCTGCGACACCAACGGGGCCTACGAGTTTACCGAAGCTCCCTACGCCCTGGGGCGCGGTACCGATATCATCCTCCATATCACCGAGGAGGAAGCCGAGTATCTGGGTGCCTACAAAGTGCGGGATATGCTGGACAAGTACTGCTCCTTCATGCCCACCGAGATCTATTTCGTGGATGCAGATCAAGAGGATGCTGAGCCCGAAACGGAAGGAGACTCCGACGCCGAGCCCAAGACTCCTGCTGAGCCCACCCCCATCAACGACACCACGCCCCTGTGGCAGAAGGCTCCCTCGGAATGCACCGAGGAGGAATACAAAGACTTCTACCGCAAGGTCTTCCACGACTACCGCGAGCCTCTGTTCCACATCCACATCAACGCTGACTACCCCCTCAATTTCAAGGGCATTCTGTACTTCCCCCGTCTGAACAACGAGTATGAGTCCATCGAGGGTCAGGTCAAGCTCTACTACAACCAAGTCTTCGTAGCCGATAACGTGGGTGAGGTCATTCCTGAATATCTCCTCATGCTCAAGGGTGTGCTGGATTGCCCCGAGCTTCCCTTGAACGTCTCCCGCAGTTACCTCCAGAATAACGTATATGTCAGTAAGGTTTCGGCCCACATCGTCAAGAAGGTCTGCGACAAGCTCAACTCTCTCTGCCTCAATGAGCGCGAGGCCTACGAGGGAGTATGGGACAGCATCAAGACCTTTGTGGAGTACGCCTGTATGCGGGATCGTAAGTTCTACGACCGTGTCAGCGATTCTCTGCTGTTCAAGCTGACCGACGGAAAGTACGTCACGACCGAGGAGTATTTCGCCCCCGCAGAAGTAGTTGACGATGGAACCATCCGTGAGTCTGCCGAGAAGTCTGAGCGCGTGGTATACTACACCTCCGACCCCGAGGGACAAGCCCAATACGTCTCTCTGTTTGCAGCAGAGGGCTTCCGTGTGGCTGTGCTGGACAAGCTGATCGACAGTCAATTCGTGCAGATGTATGAATCCTACGCGGGAAGCGGTGAGAAGGCTGTCCGTTTCCAGCGCATCGACGCCGACGTGACCGCTCTGACCAAGGACGGAGACGTCACTGAAAGTGAGGCATTGACCACTCTTTACCGCGAGGTCAGCGGAAACGAGAAGTTGGAGGTCAAATTTGTGCCTTTGAAGGATGAATCCGTCCCCGCCATGCTGACTGTCTCCGAGCAGTCCCGCCGTATGGAGGAAATGATGCGGATGTACGCCATGCAGGGCGGTATGGGATCCATGTCTTCCTATCCCGTTGACTACACGCTCACGGTCAACACCGCCGCTCCCCTGACGGTCAAGCTCATGGATCTCTGTGAATCCGACTCCGACAAGGCCAAGCTGATTGCGTCTCAGATCTACCGCCTCTGCCTTCTGTCCCAGCGTAAGCTCACCGCCGAGGAGCTGACTGCCTTCCTCGCCTCCGGCTTCGATCTGCTGGGTAAGCTTTGATCCATGCCCTTCCTCAATACCGATATCCCCGAGCTCAAGGGGTTTGACACCGGTCTCTGCCTCTCGAATCTGGAAATACTGGGTGCACGCCAGGATCGGGTCAGCGAATCCGTTCTGGCGGTGCTCTCGGAGCTCTGCGATGCCATCATCCGCGACGCCGGGGCGGATCCCGATACGGTGGACAGTATCCTGCTCTCTCTCCAGAGCATCCCCGACGAGGATAGCGAACGGAACGCCGTCCATCCTCTGCTCGACCGTATATCCCCCGTCAACCGCGAGGCTGTTATCAAAATGTCGGCTCGCTCGGGGCTGTACGCGCGGCTTTTGCTCTACGCCATGCTGGAGGAACGGATGCCCCATGAAGCATCTGCAAAAACGGGGCTCTCCCCGCTGCCTCAGACCATCCGAGGCCGCATTGCCTATATGCCCGCTGCCTTTGCAGACAAAGCCTACCTGCGCCTCTCGGCCTTTGTGGAGAATCCACGCGCCGCCGCTACCGCCAGCTTTGTGGACGCCTGCGAGGAGGTACGGGGGGGACTTTGCGAATACTGCATCCTGCCCTTGGAGAATACCCACAGCGGCAAGCTCACTGCATTCACCCGTCTGATCCTGCGGTATAATTTACAAATCACGGCGGTGTGTGATCTGGAGAACGCGGCAGCTGAGGGACAGATCACCCGTTTTGCCCTTCTGAAAACGGTTTCGGAGGGATGCTTCCCCGCACCGTTGACGTCCCCCCCTGCGGGAGAGCCTCTGTATCTGGAATTCATCCACAGAGACGGCTCTCCTTCCTTGACTGATCTGCTTTCTGCCGCTGAATTCTGCGGCATGAGCCTCTGTCGGCTGGATACCCTCCCCCGTTTTGATACAGGAGACGAAGATCCCGATATGCCCCCCGCTTTGACCTGCATTCTGAACGTCACGGGGGGCGATCTTCCCACCTTCCGCCGCTTCCTGGAGCTGGAAGCCTCGGAGGACACCCTCATCGGCCTTTACGGTGCCGTATGACCATATCATTGAACAGAAAGGAATACACCATGAACCACTTTACCTATAAGCCCTCGGGTGTCTGCTCCCGCATGATCGACATCGACGTCGAAAACGACACGATTATCAAGGTCACCTTCACAGGCGGATGCTCGGGAAATACACAGGGCGTCGCGGCTCTCATTGCGGGCATGAACATCGACGAGGCGATTTCCCGCCTCGACGGCATCCATTGCGGCCCTCGCTCCACCTCCTGCCCCGATCAGCTCTCCCGCGCCCTGAAGGCGTACAAGGCTGAACAGGCTTGATCCGCCTGCAAAAAAATAGCGCTTACGGTCTTGTTTGCCGTAAGCGTTTTTTCATTGTAGGAGCAGAGTAGCCCGTCCTATGGGTGCGGCCTTGGCGTAGGCGGTCTTTTTCTTCCCTGCGGCTTCGGCGGAAGTCTCCTCGGCCAGGATATAGCCTGTCCCGACCTGCGGGTACAGGCCGTTGACGGCTTCTGCATGGGCAGAATCATCGGGGAGCCAAACCGTATCGGTGAGGGCGTTGGTTCTATTCAGGTATGCCAGAAGCGCCGTTACCGCCTCGGGTGCAGCCCCGCACAGAAGCAAACAGGGGGCGGTATGGTGGTCTTTTCTCACCAACGAAAGCCCCCACACACGAAGTGCCTGGGTGATGAGCAGATCCTGCTCCTTTGCGGTCAATTCCTCACCGCTCGCGGCTTTCCCTACAGCCAGATTTGCATGGTAGGGATCGGGTCGGATGAAGGAATAGGTTTCAGGGAGCGTGAAGACGGCGGGAATTTGGTCTGTGGGAAGGGCATTTTCCAGTTCTCGGCTCCAGGTATTCAAGTCGGGGGCTTTCACTTCGGTAGGGTTCGGGAGCTGAAAAAGATCCTTCCGCCGCCATAGAACGGGAGTGGGCTCGGCACAGAAGGGGCAGACCGTCGGGACGTCGGTAGCGGTCACTTGCCTGCCGTACAGGTAGGTCTCCACCCAGGCATTCCAATGGAGATGCACCGTATGGGGGCATAGGGGAATCGAGAGTCCCGTCGCTTGAGTCAAGACGGCATTCACTTTATCCCGCAGAGGATGCCCTGCACAGAGGGGCATAGCTACGGACAAGGCAAGGAATCGATCGTAGTCGGAAGCACCGCCTGTGATACAGGCTTCATCCGTTCCGCAGGCACGAAGGAGACGGCATAGGGCGGGATCGGAGCCAAGGTGCAAAAGGTCGGCGGGGTTGCGGGGGGCATGGGGCATGGCGGTCTCCTTTCTTGGGGGATTCAAATTTGGGTTTGTTGGGGAGGGGGGACGCGTCCATTAGCCTTCCCCAGCGGGGAAGGTGGCACCCGCTTGAGCGGGTGACGGATGAGGAGAGCATTTGCAGATCAATTTTTCGGGAATACAGTTTCGTTCTTACAACCACATGGGTAGAAGTAATAGAATGGTTGATGCGGTTATTATTTTCCGTTTCAAAAACCCGAAAAGTGGTAGGAAAGTTAGTCTCTCACCCGGAACGCCGGTCTACAAGTGTTCTCCTCATCCACCGCTTCGCGGTCCCCCTTCCCCGCTGGGGAAGGCAAAGGGAACGGATCGACAAACCCCAATTTGAACAAACCCACCATAATCTACCGCTATTATACCCCATCCCGCGGTTTCTGTCAAGTGGAATTTCCAACACAAAAAAGAGGCCGCCGAAGCGGCCCTTTTTACGGTAAAGCAAAATTACTTCTTGTTGTACTTGACGATACCGATCTTGATGTAGTCCTCACCCTGCTCGAAATCGAAGGTGCCGCTCTTGATGTGCTCATCCTCGGTCTTGAACTCGAACTTGATGTCCATGGTGTCGTCATCGTTCTCGATGATCTCATAGGTACCCTCGATGGTGTAGGTCTTGGACTCACCGACGAGAGGATTGACAACCTTGGTAACAGTGACGTTCTTGCCGCTGAACTCATAGGTAGCGGTGTACTTCAGAACGACAACGTCGACCTCGGCAGAGTAGGTGCCCTTAATGGTCTTGCCGCAGGAAGCGAACACAAAAGTGACCATCAGCAGAGCCATAACAACGGCCATGATGCGAATAGACTTCTTCATATCAAAAAGTCTCCTTTCAAATTGCTTATGGGGATGTAAGCCACCCCGCATAGTCTTATTATAGCGCATTTGACCGATTTTGTCAAGAGTTTTTTACAAAATGGCCACAGATTCCACAAAATTTAATCAGATTAATTTTCGGTTTTGCTTTGGCGACGGGTCAGCCGCGCCGCGATTTGTTCTATAGGAGACAGGAAAACGGCGGCGGCACAAAGGACGAGGCAGGCGTAGGCAAAGACGTTTCCGATGACGCTGTAGACCGTCACTCGCTCCGAAAGCACGACGGCATCCAGCACGTAGCCTGTCTTAAGGGGCGCAAGCGTCTCCAAAACCTCTCCTCTGTCATTGATGATGGAGGATACCCCCGTATTGGCCGATCGCACGACGTACCGCCCCGTCTCGATGGCGCGGAGCTGGGATTGGGCGTGGTGCATCCACACACCGCGCGAATCGGTAAACCAGGAATCGTTGGTGGAGACCGCTAACAGCTGCGCGCCGTTTGCAATGCTGTCCAAGGCATTCTGCTCGTAGATAGAATCGAAGCAGATGAGGGAGCCCACCTGCCCGACCTCCAGGTCGAAGACCACCGATTCCTCCCCCGCAGGGATATCCTCGGCCAGGGTATTGATCTCGGCCAGCGGGGGGACGAGGGTCATGACCAGGTTTCGGAAGGGGACGAACTCACCGAAGGGGACGGGGTTGCGCTTATTGTAGACGGTATCGTGGACGGTACCGTCGGGGAGGGCGACCACGATGGAGTTGTAGTCGGCTTCGCTTCCCTCCTCTACCCGGGTGAAGAGCCCGCAGAGGATGGGCACACCGCACTCGCGGGACAGATCCGTCACATACTCGTAGACCCATGCCTGGCGGTCGATGTTGGCGGGAATGCAGGTCTCAGGCCAGACGATGATATCCGCTCCCTCGGCTGCGGCGGCCTTGGAGAGCTCGCCGTAAACCTCCATAACTTGATCCATGGAGCCTGCGCTCCAGTTTTCCAAAGAGCCCTTGTTGCCTTGGATGGCGGCGGCTTGTATGGTGATTCCCTCGTCCTTCATAGCCGCCATGCGGATTATGCCGAAGGTCATATTTCCGAAGAACAAACCCAGAGCCAAGGCAGCACAGATCACCCGCTTTTCGGGGTGCATGAGCAGGCCGGTGAGCAAGCCCCCCACCGCGACAATCAGAAAGGTAACGAAGTAGGAGCCAAACAGGGAGGCGGATTGCAGAAGCGACACCGCCTCCGCCTGTCCTAAGGACAATCTCGCCCACGGAACCCCCGACCAACCGCTGTGGGCTTGCCACCACTCCAGTGTCGTCCAGAGACAGGCAAAGAGAAGGGGATGGAGCAAAGGGTGTCGGGATACCCATTTCCCCCGCGTAGCCAGCCCCATGAGCGGGAACAAAAGTGCCGCGCCCAGAGCTTGGAACAGGGACAGACCCAAACAGGCAAAACCTACAACGACCGCCGAAGCGGCGTGGGACATTCCCGCGAAGTCCAGGGGGTACATATAGAGGAACCAATGAAAATTGATGGCATAAAAGACCCAGAAAAAGATCAGACCCCAACCGTAAAGACGGCGGTATTTCACCGTGGGATCGGGCGTGAGGGTCAGAATGGGCAGGAGGGCGGGGATCAAGGCGATCCACTCCAGGGAGCCGATCTGCGGGAAGATCACCGTCAAGCCTAACAGTACAGAACCGAGGAGGAGGAGCGGCCAGCGCCACTTCACAGCGAAGTCACGGATCAGGCTCTGCCACGAGCCCGCCGTATTTCGGGTGACAGCGGTCATGGGTTGCCTCCTTCGTGGAATTTTGTGGGAGGCGTATCCCATTTGGGAACGCCCTTGCCTTTGAGGTCAAAGCCCACCGTGAACCAGATATCGGCGGGGGGAATAACGAATTCCCGCCCGCGTAGGTAGTTGAGAGACCCCGCATCCTCGGGAAGATCAAAGCGGAGGCGGTAGGCGTAGAGTGCTTGGTACTTGTAGCCCGAACGCTTATCGTCGCGGTTGACACCGTACTTACCGTCTCCCACCAAAGGATGGCCAATGTGAGCCATGTGGGCGCGGATCTGGTGGGTACGTCCCGTGACCAGCTCCACCTCCAGAAGGGAAACCGTATCCTTCCCTTCCCGCCGCTCTCCCAGCAAACGGTACTTGGTGATGATCTCTTTCGCCCCCGGGAAGTCCTTGTCCCGTACCTCCACCATATTTTTGGCACTATCCTTGCGGAGATAGCCGTGTAAGGTGGCCTTTTCCCTCTCCATGTGGCCGTGGACGAGACAAAGGTAGAATTTCGAAAGCTGATCCTCGCGGATGACCTCGTTCATGTCCCGCAGAGCGGCGGCATCCTTGGCGGCGATGACCATGCCTCCCGTGTTGCGGTCGATGCGGTTGCACAGAGCGGGGGCGAAGGACTGCTCGCTTTCAGGATCATACTCCCCTTTTCCGCAGAGGTAGGCCTGGATGTGCATGATAAGGGTATTTTCTCCCCCTTGGGCGTCATCGTGCACCAGCACCCCCGGGCGTTTATTGAGGAGCATGATATGCTCGTCCTCGTGGACGATATCCAGCTTTGGCTTGATGGCGGTCAGAGCCCCCGTGTCCTTGGAGGCCGAATCGAAGAATTCATCCTTGATAAAGAGCTGGATCTCATCTCCCTCGCGGAGGATCTGGCTCTGCTCACAGCGCACACGGTTGACCTTGATCTTTTTGGTGCGGATGAATTTATACATGAGCGACTGGGGCAGACCCTTGACCGCCTTGGTGAGGAACTTGTCAAGGCGCTGTCCGGCGTCGTTTTTTTGGATGGTGATGATGCGCATGGGATCTCCTTTTTTGGGGAAGTGAAAAAGGAGAGGGAAAAGCAGTCCTTCCCTCTCCCCAATAGCTCTTACAGAGTACCGAAAATGCGGTCGCCGGCGTCGCCGAGACCGGGGACGATGTAGGCGTGGTCGTTGAGGCAGTCGTCCAGGGCGGCTGTATAGATGTCCACGTCGGGGTGGGCTTCCTGTACCGCCTTGACACCCTCGGGGGCGGCCACCAGGCACATGAAGCGGATATTCGTACAGCCGTGCTCCTTGAGCATGGTCAACGCGTCCACGGCCGAGCCGCCTGTGGCCAGCATGGGATCCACCAGGATGACCAGACGGTCCTGTACATCGTGAGGCAGCTTGCAGTAATACTCAACCGGCTTGTGGGTGGTGGGGTCACGGTATAGGCCGATATGACCTACCTTGGCAACGGGAACCAGACGTTGCAGTCCGTCTACCATACCCAGTCCCGCGCGAAGGATGGGAACAATGGCCAGCTTGCGTCCCGAGACCATTTTCGCCTTCATCTTGCAGAGAGGCGTTTCAATATTGACCTCCTCCAGGGGCAGGTCACGGGTCAGCTCATAGCCCATCAACATGGCGATCTCGTCCAGAAGCTCGCGGAAATCCTTGGAGCCGGTCTTCTTATTGCGCATGATGGACAGCTTGTGGGTCACGAGGGGATGATCGACGATATGCAGTGTGCTCATAGTCATACTCTCCTTTAATTTCAAAGTCTCGGGTTGGAGCTACTTCCTCTTTATTATACTCTCTTTTTCGGAATATTGCAAGGGCTATGGGCAAATTCCTTGGAAAATTTCAAAACTTTTACACTTTTTATATTTACATTTGTCCGTGTTCGTGGTACAATTAAGATGAATGAACCTGTCCAAGGAGGCAATATGTCCTCGATACTTGAAAATCCCACCTTTGCCGTCCTGACTCTGGGCTGCAAGGTCAATCAATACGAATCCGAGGCGATCGCAGAGGCGTTGGAGGCTTTCGGCTTTACACAGCTTCCCTCCTTCAAGCCCTGCGACCTTTACGTCATCAATACCTGCACCGTCACCGCCGAGTCCGACCGCAAGGCTCGACAGCTCATCCGCCGTCTGGCGGGACAGCACCCGAACGCCTTCCTGGTGGTCACGGGATGCTCAGCCCAGTCCAGAACCGAGAGCATTGCCTCCATCGCGGGGGTGGACGCCGTTGTTGGCAACCGCGAAAAGCTCCGCGTAGCCACGATCGCCCGTGAGCTGATGGAGCGCGGGGTGAAGGCTGCCGTACCCATCGTCGAGGTTCCCGCGCTGAACGGCGCAGCTTTTGAACCTATGTCCATCACCCGCTTTATCCGCACCCGCGCCTACGTCAAGATCCAGGATGGATGCGAATCCCGTTGCACTTACTGCGCCATTCCTGCCGCAAGGGGCCCTGTTCGCTCCAAGCCTATGGCCGACGTGGTAGCCGAGGTGACCGCTTTGGCGGAGGGGGGATGCCGTGAGGTCGTGCTGACAGGCATTGAGACGGGTGCCTGGGGCAGAGACCTGGGCAGTCTTCGACTCCAAGATCTGCTTTTGGAGATCGAACGTATTCCCCATCCCCCCCGCATTCGTTTGGGGTCTCTGGATCCCACCGTTATGACGCAGGATTTCGTGGACAAGATCAAAGGTCTGCACTGTCTGGCCCCCCATTTTCACCTGTCCATGCAGAGCGGATGCTCCGCGACGCTTGCCCGGATGCGCCGCAAATACAACGCGAGCCAAGCCGAGGCCGCCATGGATCGGGTACGCACCGCTATTCCGCAGGTACAGTTCACTACCGATATGATCGTGGGCTTCCCGGGGGAGACAGAGGAGGAATTTGCCGAGAGTCTGGATTTCGCCCGCCGCTCGAAATTTCTGCACATTCACGTGTTCCCCTACTCCAAGAGAGACGGCACCCCGGCCGCTGTCATGAAGGATCAGGTTCCCGAGTCGGTCAAGAAGGAACGTGTGGCTGTCCTGTCCCGTGTCAGCGAGGAGTCCTGCGCCGCTATACTGGATCGCGTGCTGGCCCGTCCTAACACCGTCCTGTCCGTCCTTCCCGAAACCTATGGCGAGGGCTTCATGATGGCTCACACCCCCGATTTTCTGGAGGTCAAAATACACACCGACTGTCGTCTGCCCCATGAAGAGCTGACCGTCAAGCCCGTATCCCGTGAGGGAGAGGTACTGGTCTGTGTCCCCTGTCTGCCCGATTCCGTTCTATCTGATGATTAAGGAGTGCTGTTATGCCGACTTTCTCCAATTCTCCCATTCCTCAAGAGCCCGCTCCACGAGCTCCTGAGGGTGAGGCTACCGTTCATGAGCTGACCGCTGATGAGGCTTCTGCGGAGCTGTCCTCCCCACAGGAGGCTACCTCAGTCCAAGCGCACGCTGACGGGAATTCCCAAGAAAATCCTTCCGCCGCCGAAGCTTCTTTGGCTGAATCCCCTGTCCATGAGCCGCCCTCGACCGCATCTGCCGTCAACCAAGCGGTCTCGCCCCGGCCTTCCGAAGGTCATGCATCTGTCGCGACGGCACCGAAGGCCACTCCTGCATTTCCCCAAACGCCGGATGACGGTGTCCTGATCCGCAATTTCAGCAAGGCAAAGCCCGAGGCGGCGGAGAAGCTCCGCCATGATTTCGGATTGGAGCTGGATCACCATGGCTTTACCCGCCTGCAAAGACTCTTTCGGGACATCCTCAAGCGAGAGCCCACCGCAGGAGAGCTGCGGGTTCTGGACGCTCTGGATCGCGCCGGAAGAGGATACCCTGACCGCGAGGCGGTGGGTGAGCTTTACACCGACAGCCCCCATCTGGCCGAGACGTGGGCGGATATGATGGACAAGCACACCCGCCTCCACGAAGCCGAAGGGAAACGCCGCATAGGCGACCGTCCTCCGCCTCCCTGTAGCTTCGCGGATGCCATGACCCTGCTCTCCCGCTATCTCCACCGAACGGGGCGCGTGCTTCCTATCCCCGACGGTCTTCCCTTTGGAGGCAAGAATACCGACGGACGGACCGTGGTTCTCGCGGACCCCGCCGGGGAAGCTGAAGCCTCGGCGCAGGGGTATACCCTTGCGGCTCGGGTCATGCCCGAGGACGTGATGCGCTCCGTGTGGGTACGAAAGGGAGCTGCTCCCGAAACCATTCCCGCCAAAACAGGAGATTTTCTGGTTCTCCTTCCCTCGGCAACACGGGAATCCATCCAAGCCCTGCTGGCCGCTGAGCAGTCGAGAAGCCATCCCTTGATCGGGGATATCCGCGCTTTGGCCAACCGTTCGGTTTTGGAGGCTGTACTGACCCTGTGTGAGGGTGCCGAGCTGTATACCGACCGCTTACCCCGCGAGGACGATACGACTCCTCCCGGCCGCATTGCCGTCCATCCCCTTTGTGACCGTCCGGTTCTCTCGAAGGGACGTCCCTGCGGCTACCTTCTGCGCGTCCCCGTCCGTAAGGTTCGGGAGCTCAGCGAGCTATTCCGCGAAATTTCAGTACAGGCCATTGCCATCGGCCAGGTCAAGGGGAACGGAAGGATCACCTTCCGTATCCGCATTGGCAACCAGGACGTAACCGTCGGTCAGCTTCCCCATCATGCTTTGACCCGGTTCCCCGTGATCGGACTCTACCGTCGCCATGCAGAGGCGGCCATTCCAACCGACCGCAGTATAGACGCCCTGCCCGATGCTCGCCTGTGGCGCGTGCCCGAAGCCGGGCTTCTCATGGCCGCATCCTCGGTCACGGTGACTGACAGGGGACAAGGATATACCACCGCCATAGGTGCTGTGGAAGCCGCCATGGCTCCCCTGCGAAGGCTGGACATACCCGCCCACGCCCTCCGTCTGTCCGTAGCTCTAACGGCGGCGGACGGCGAGCAGGCACCCGGAGACCTGTCGGTTGAGGTGATCTGTGGGCTGTACCGCATCGCCGCTGAGAGCGGTATTTCCATGGATGACCCTTCCATGACGATTCTTTCCTACGCCAAGGATACCCCCCCTTCGGTCACTCTGTCGGTGGCCGCCTGGGCAGGTCATCCCGCTTCGCTATGCGATGCCTCCATCCCGACTGCGCCTGTACCCCCTACTCCTCTTGAAGCGGTTTCCCCTCAATCCAATACGAAAGGAATCGAAATCATGCACCACATTTTTGAGCCTCTTTGCCAAAAGCCCCGCTCGGTCATTCTGGATACCGACATCGGCCCCGACTGCGACGACGTCGGTGCGCTGGTCTGCCTCATCGACTATGCCAAGAAATACGGATTCCCCATCGCAGGGATCTGTAACTGCACCTCTAACAAAGCAGGCACCGGGACCATTGACGCCGTCTGCCGCCATTGCGGGATCGAGACCCCTTATCTGGGTCAATGGAGCAAGCCTGACTTCATGGACGACCCCTCCTGCCACAAGTACAACGACGCTGTAGCCGAGAAATTCTCCGAAGATTACCGGAACGGCACCCTGAAGACTGCGGATGAAGTGACCTTCTACCGCACCCTGCTGGCCGCCGCCGAGGATGACAGCGTGATGGTCATCACCATCGGTATGTTCAACAATCTGGCCGCACTTTTGCAGAGCGGGGCCGATGAGATCAGCCCTCTCTCGGGCTTGGAGCTGGTCAAGGCTAAGGTCAACTGCCTGGTCTCCATGGCCGCCATTCTCCCCGAGGGACGGGAATGCAACGTCATTTCCGATTATAAGGCCGCTGAGGTGGTATTCAAGGAGTGGCCCACCGCCGTCTACCTGTCTGATTTCCACATTGGCTGGAAGATCATGACGGGCTACGAACACATCCAGGATCCCGAAGCCATTGAGTCCCATCCCCTGGTCATGGCCTATCACCTTTACACCAAGGACTGGACCCATCTGCCTCTGAAGGGCATGAATTCCTCCTATGACCTTACCGCCATCCAGTTTGCCGCCGAGGGGGAGGGTGCGCTTTATTCCCTCCTGGAGCCCGTGGATCTGGAATTCTACGCCGCCATCCCCGAGCGACCTGAGCTGGCCGATGCCACCCGCGCCATCCCCAATCCTCATGGCAAATTCCGCTTCATGAAGAAGGAGGCCTCCGACGAGGTGATCCGCGATTCGCTGAACGAAATTCTGAGACGCTACTGATGTAATAACCGGCAGAGTCCTCTTTCGGGGACTCTGCTTTGTTTTAATCGTATCAAATTTGTTAAATCAGAGCCAAAATACTGGACAAATACGTTTTTTTGTGGTATACTATATCAGAATATATATAATCGGAGGCTTCCTATGACTGCCACCCAAGCCCTGCCAACACCTACAGGCCGCCGCTACCGCTTCAACGTACTCCGCGTTCTGCTCTGCGGAGTCTTCCTTTCGGTGCTGGTCGCCGCCTGTATGCTGCTGAAATATACGGCTATTGATTTTATCCACGCCCGCCTTCTGGAGCAAGAAAGCAAAACGTCTGCCTGGATCGTAAAGCAGGTGAGCTATGCGATTCCGTGGATCGTGTTGTGCATCTTCCACGGCATGGTCTACACCAAGCACGACCGCCGCGACGGCATCGTTCAGCGGGAGATGTTCTGGGAGGTACTGTTTGTCACGGTCTTTACCTACCTGATCCTGCTTCCCTACCTGCATAATATCAGCGACGAGATGTACGCCGCCGCCGTAGAGGCGGGGGCCAAGATCCCGAAAACCGACGGCAAGGTCGAGAAGACGCTCATCATGCTCTTCCACGAATGGTTCATCCGTATGTCCATTCCGTTGGGTGCTCTGATGGTCTTCCATGCCATCCGCGCCCGCAGGGAAAAGCTTCATCCCGAAACCGAGTGTCTTGAGCCTCTGATGACCTGTGCCGAATACGATGCCATGCGCGCCGCAGAAGCCGCCGCCGGCCTTCCCTCAGAAAGTACTGCGGAGACTGACGCGGAAACTGCCGAGGAAGAGAACCTTGAGGTAGCGACAGAGGCCACTGCTGATCCAGCCGAAAAGGCTGTTGACGGCTCTGGCAAACGATCCGTTTCTCCCTCCGAAAAGGCCCCCACCGAGTCTTTGAATACTGCTAAGGAGGTAGGCTCTCATGAGTAAAAAGTCCCATACAGCCGCCCGTATCGCCGCAGGGATCGGTCTTGCCCTTGGCGGTACCGCCATTGCCGCCGGCGCGTTGTATACCGAGATCATGACGTCGATCATCGCCCGCCGCCGCACACCTGCCACGGATGCGATGGTGGCTTTGGCCACGGGCTACGAGCCGGCTCCCCCCGATCCTGCCATCGCCGCCATGACCCAAGCATTGCAGGATGCGCCTACCCGCCCGGTAGAGCTCCGCAGTCGGGACGGCTTTGTTCTCCGTGCCCACTGGTATCCCACCGAGGGGGCGAAGCGTACCGTTATGCTGGTCCACGGTTGGCACAGCCGTTGGTGCGTGGATTTCTCTGCCAGCGCGCCCTTTTTGCGGGAAGCGGGCTGTAATCTGCTGCTGATCGACCAACGCTGTCACGGCGAAAGCGGCGGCGATCTCATCGCCTACGGTATCGCAGAGCGTTACGACGTGGTGACCTGGCTGGATTGGCTGGAGCAAGAGCCTGAGCATAAGGGTCTTCCCGTTTACCTGTGCGGTGTCTCCATGGGCGCGGCCACGGTGCTGATGGCGGCCGGTCTGCCCATTTCGGGACGGGTATGCGGCATCATCGCGGATTGCGGGTATTCGACCCCCGATGAGATCATCAAGCTCACCTTGGAAAAGAACATTGGAAAGATGGCCGGCCCCACACTGGCGGCGGTCAACATCAACTGCAAGCTCCGTGAGAATTTTACCTTCAAGGATTACAGCCCCCTGGAGGCTATGGTCCAGAACAAGGATATCCCCTGCCTTTTCGTCCATGGCGATGCCGATGATTTCGTGCCGTGGCGCATGAGCTTTGAGAATTTCTACGCCTGTCGCGCCCCA
The DNA here is from genome assembly GCA_017938885.1 of Clostridia bacterium. Lineage (GTDB taxonomy): Bacteria > Bacillota > Clostridia > Oscillospirales > CAG-272 > CAMEON01. The sequence goes on along the minus strand of JAGBAS010000008.1, from coordinate 12,240 downwards.
AAGGATATTCTGATCGTTAACGGCGCCGGTCATGGATTAAGCTTTTTGGTCAATCCCGAGATCTACAAAAAGAAGCTCCTTTCCTTCTTTGAGACTTACGATCCGATCCCGGCCGAGCCCATGCCCGAACCGAAAAAATGCCTGTTTGGCAAGAAGAAGGCCGCTCTATGAATCTGCAATACGTCAAATACGCCCTGGAGATCTCCCGCACGGGCTCCATTTCCAAGGCGGCTGAGAATCTTTCGGTGGCGCAGCCCAACCTCTCCCGCGCTGTCAAGGAGCTGGAGAATCAACTGGGTATTTCCATCTTCGAGCGCACCCGCACGGGCATGACCGTCACGCCCGAAGGAGAGAAGCTTCTTTCGGCGGGAGAGCGCATCCTGCGTGAGGTCGGGGAGCTGGAGACCATGTTCGATGGCGAAAGCCAACCCATCCACTCCTTCTCCATGGTGGCACCGCCCTCGGCCTACCTGTCTCATGCTTTTACGTCCTTCTGTACCGCCCTGCCCGTTGAGGAGCGATTCTCCATCAACTACCACGAAACGACAGCGGGCGAAATCCTCGACAGTGTTGCAAACGAGCGCTGCAAGCTCGGGATCCTCCGCATCCCCCGTCATTTCGAACGCTATTACGCCGAAAGGCTTACGGCGCGCGAGCTTTCGTGGGAGCTTCTGACGGATTTTGCTCCCGTTGCCGTGGCTGGGCTTGGCAGCCCCCTGGCGGGTTGCGATACGGTATCCTCCCGCGACTTGACGGAGCTCTGCGAGCTTCTATATCCCGATTCCCCCCGCCCCGATCTGACTGCAAGCGACGGCGTCAAACGCTCCGAATTTACCCTTACGGAGCGCGGCGTTCTTTGGGATCTTTTGGCTGAAGGACCCTCTTTCTTCCTGTTCGATGCCCCTATGCCCTCTTTTGTAGCGGCTAAGCACGGACTTTTGCAACGCCCTGTCGTGAACGCGCCCCACTACCTCGATCTTCTGATCTCTACCAAGGGCTACCGTCTCACCCCTACTGACGAGGCTTATCTCCGCGCCCTGCGGGGTACCCTTCGGGCTGTGACCGAGTAACCGCATCCATAAGAAAGTACCCCCGAATGGCGTTTGATGCGCATTCGGGGGTATTTTTCAGGTCTCAACAAATCGCTTCAGAGCGGCCAGGGAATCATCGCTGATGACGTGCTCCATCTTACAGGCATCCTCGGCGGCGGTCTTGCGGTCTACGCCGATACGCAGCAGAAACTCTGTCAGAATGGTATGGCGTTCATAGATCTTTTCGGCAGCGGTAAGCCCCGCCTCGGTTAGGGTCAGCGCGCCGTCCTCGGCCATCTCCACGTAGCCTCCATTTTTCAGAATGCCGATGGCGCGGCTGACGCTGGGCTTGGAGTAGCCCATATGCTCGCTGACGTCGATGGAGTGCACGCTGGTCTTTTCCTTGGACAGGACGTAAATGGTCTCCAGATACATCTGACCCGATTCCATAAGCTTCACGGGCTCACCTCCTTTTCTCGGTAGATTCATACCCCTATTATAACATCCTTTGATGGAAAATGCAAGGGGGTGGAACGTTTATTTACAAATTGCGCCATGCTTCCGCTTCTTGCGGCTCACAGCGGCAGCGATGGCCATGGGCAAGATGGCGGCGGGGAGGGCAGAACGGCAACCCTTTTGCGGAGGTTCAGCCGTATCGGAGGCGGGTGTCTCTACCGTATCGGGCGCAGATACAGTATCCGACTCGACGGGGCCGACGGCATCGGGAGCTTTTGCACCCAACGTGGTAAAGCTGTACTTGAAGCGGGCCCCCGGTGCGACGTCACCGTTCGTATAGAAATCCATAATATCACCGTCGGTCTGCATATTGTCGCTCCACTTGAAGTTGACGGTAAAATCACCCTCGCCGATGCCCAGCGCTGTACGGGGGATAATCACCACCATGGTGTCGCCGTTCACGGTGTAGTCCACCTCACAGACAGTCTCCCAGTTCCAACCGCCCGTGGAACGCTCCAGGGTGGATCTGGTGGCAGTAGGGGTGGTGCGGTTGATGACGTACTCAAAGGTTTCCCAATTCTTGTTATCCTCCACGCCTGCCACATCGATCAAAAGCCGCATCCAGGCCTTGTCGGTGTAGGGGGTGATGTTCTCGGCAGTCTTGACCATGAAGTAGATACTCTCGGCGTCGTAGGTCACGCGGGATTCCACGAAATCGTTTCTGCCCGTGGTGTTCTCGTAGTGGTAGCCTTTATATCCGTCGTAGTCGCGGGACACCGTGTTGTGAGCGTAGGTGCGGTAGACGGGGGTAACGGCACTCCAATCTATATGAGCATGATCGCTGACGGCGGGGGAGGCGGCCTCCTGCTTGGCCACACCCTTAAAGCGGCGGATATAGGACACCATCTGGTTGTAGAAGTGGTCCTTCAGCATACCCGTAGAGGGCTCGATGTCGCGGGAATAACCGTCCAAGGCGTTGTCGGGGATGGCGTTGGGCTCGCCCCACATGGATTCGTAACGGCCTGCCACCCATTCGTTCCAGCCCGTGATGTAGACGAAGGTAGGGTCTACCTCCAGCACGTATTCCCATTGCTCCGCAATGTTCAGACCCGCCATCACCGCCTCGTCGGAGGTGTTGACGCCATTCGCATGGGTATATCCGCGCCCGAAAACGTGATCTCCCGCGTTCATGGGTGTCAGTCCTACCTTCGCCGACCAGTTCTGGGCGACGGACACGCACATTTCCTCCACCTCGCGGGTCTTCTTATGCTTCATCTGCTGCTGGGGATAGATGGAGATCCACTTCCACTGGGTATAGCGCTCAAAGCCCGCCTCGGGAGAAAAACGAACGGGGTCGGAAACGTCGCTGTCCAGGATCAGATCGCGGTTCTCGGTATAACCGGGATCGATGGGGCGGTAGGAGAAGAATTCGAACACGTCCGTTCGACCCATTCCCTTCAGCTTATCGGGATAGCCCAGCATGAGGGGCTTACCCTCCCAGTAGAACCACAGGTCTTGGTAGAGTCCCTTGGAGTAGATCACATCGTACAGCTCAATGAGCTGCTTAGCGGTATCGCCGTACTCATACATATTCAGCATACAGGAGATCTGCGGGGTCTTGACCCCGTCGGCGCGGGCCTCCGCCCAAACCTCGCAGAGGGTCAAGATGGCCTGCATATAGTTTTCGGTTCCGTTGGTATTGTCGAAGAACACTACGTCCACCCCAGCGTCGGCCAGGAGCTCGGCCTGCTTGCGAAGGACGTAGCGGTCCACGCCGTTGTTGTAGTAGCCGTAGATGGGCTGATTCCAGAAGCAGATGGTGGAATCCCCCCAGGCAGAATGGTTGTAATCCTTGATGGCCTCGGGATACTGCGCCACCAGCTCGGTGACGTTGACGAGCTTGTTCCAGGCGTGACCCACGTGCCAGGTATGGTAGAAGATGCCTACATATTTTCCCTCGCGGAGATCTCCCGCTTGCTCATGGGTGGTGAGGTCACGGTCAAGACCGTCGGTGCCCACCCAGGTGGAGGCATCGTTGGTGATGAAATCCTGTGCCGTGGGGGCCGAGGGAGAACCGAGGGCGGCGTCACCGACCAGACGGGTCACGAAGGAAACGCCGGCTTGAGCGGTATGGAGGTAATGGTTGGCTTTCTCAGAGGGAGCCTCCACCAGGCCGACGGTCATGCCGTTCGTACCGTTTTTCATGACGAACAGATACTCGCCCGCCTCAAAATTACCCGCAAGGGTTGCCCAGTTATTCCGCTTGACCTCTGTCAACGTCTTGGAAGCAACGGGAGCAGCCTTGACTGACTCGCTGTAGTTGCCGCTCCATTTGTAGAGCTCCAGGGTCAGCGTATTATCCCCTACGGGGACGGTGGGGATATAGACCTCACATCCTCCAAATGCAGAGGCGGCGTTGAACTGTACACCGTACTTGGATGCGGGGTTCATTTTATATTCGATCATGTCGCCTGCGGGATACATATCGCCCTCCGTGAAAGTAATATCGGATGCGTCGGGATCCATCTCGCTGATGGGAGCGAAGGGATTTTCGACCTCCTCGCCTCCGTACAGGAGGGACACACCGGGGCAGAAGCCGTGCACCGCGTTGTTCTTGTAGGCGCGGACATTTTCACGGGCGGCGGCATAGCCCCAGTAGCCCACTTCCTCGGTGGTGTTGCCGGTAATGTTCTCCATGTAGAGGAGGTACTCCCCTGCCGCCACCTCGTCGAAGAGGAACTTCAGGGTAAGATTATCGGCAAAGTCCACGAACTCCTCCGAGGCGACGGGAGTACCGTTCAGGGTCTTATCGTAGGAGGTGTCCCACTTGAACAGGGACATACGGATGGAGCCAATGTTATTGTTCCAGCTGGCGGAGGTCAGCGACATCCCAGCGAAGGGGACGGTGGAGTTGAACTGGATCGCCGAGCTCTGCTCGATATGCTCGGCACTGCGGGTGGAAGATTCGTCGCAGAGGGTAGCGCGGATATTCGTGGCGCCCTGGCTCAAGGCTACGCCTACGGGGGCGATCTTCATGGAGTAGAGGTTGGGGCCGTCACAGCCCATGGTGACGCGGAAGATATGCTCTCCCGCTGTGAGGCTGACCTGGGCTTCGGAGGAGTCCACCCAATCCCGCCATCCTAAACCCTTGACGGTGTTTTGGAGCCGGATCGGCTCGCTTCCGTCCACGCTCACGGAATAGGTTCCCGTAGCCTCAACCCAGCCAAAGGAGAAGCAGAAATGGTAGTCTCCCGCCTTCTCGACGTTGATCTTGAACTCGAACCAGTCGCCATTGCGCACGCCGTCGAAGTAGGCGGGGCCGAGGTTCTTTTCCAGATACAGATTACCGCCGAAGGCTACACCCTGATCGGTATCGGTATAGATCTCGCCGAATACGATTTGGGTGAGCGCATCGCTTGCCACGGTGACGGTATCAACCGCTGAGATGGGCAGGATACAGAGGCAAGTGAGCATCATGAGACAGGCAAGGGCTGCCGCTGTCACACGCTTGAACAGCTTCATACGGGTTCCTTTCCACGCGGGATTAGTGAAATCCACCATCTTCCGCGATATAAAGAGGATTTATATAGTTATTGTACCATATTCTTTCATCTTTGTCAACTCATACGGAGGAAATTGAAAGAAATTAGGCAAATTGATGCTGAGCGACGGGTTGCGACAGAATGCTCGGAAGGCGGCGTGTATAATGAGGAAAAAGAGTCCGCGCTGAGCGGAGAAAATACCGTCGTTCAAAGGAGGTTCCCTATGCAAAACCGTCTTCGCTCCGATCCCCGATCTCATGCCCGAGGGCATACCGCCCCTTCCCGTTCTCCCGTCCGAAAACGGGGGCTTCGCATGCTGGGAGAGGTGACCCGAGGCATCGTATTTGCAGGGGCGGCCTTTCTCCTTGGAAGCTGTCCACTGCTTTTTGGTGCCGCTCCGTTGGGACTGGCTCTTTTGTCCGCTTCCTCGACCTATACCTGGTACATACTGGGCGGTCTCCTGCTCTCCGCCGCTCTGCGCCCTGTGAGTCTCTCGGGGTGGGCATGGGTTGGGGTTTATCTGTTCTGCATCATTTTGCGGTTGGTGATCCGTTTTTTCGTGGATCCTCCCTCTCTTCCGGATGGCCGTCCCTGTCGGGGACGCACCTATCTGCTCCTTTGTTGGGTGTCCTTCAAGCGCAATCTGGGCCTGACGGAATCACCATCCTACGGAGGAGATACCAAGACTGATTACTATGCGGGCAAAAATCCCGAGCCCGCTTTCTCAGCTGAGAAGGCTTCCCGCGAAGAGAATGTCGCGCTGACCATTCATCTCTTCGGGGAGCATCCCTTTCTGAGAATGCTGACGGCGGCGGTCTGCGGACTGCTGGCAGGGCTCAGCGGTGTCGTTACGGGGGGCTTTCACGTTTATGATCTTCTGGGGGCTCTATGTATGCTCCTCCTGTCTCCCATCGCCTGCTTTTTGCTGGTCTCCTGCTTTGGGGAGGCGGGTCTGACGCTTATCTTCTCCCCCAAGCCTTTACGGAACAGCGAAGCTCTGCGTGGGTCGGATCTGACCGAGCAGGACGGCGGTGCGTCCCGCGTCTGGAGGCGGTTCCACGCCCTGCCACTGGTATCGGTGTCGGTACTTATGGCGGCTTCAGTCTTTGCGGCCCGTCATTTCTCCCTGCCCCTTGGCGGGGAGCTTCTGCGCCTGGAGCTGTCCACCCTGCTGGGTTTGATCCTGACCCTTTTTTCCTCGGCGCGGTTAGGGGTCGTCCCCGGGGTGGCGGTCGGGGTGATCTGCGGGCTGTCTGCCGAGCCGAGGCTCTCCCCTGTCTTCATTCTTTGCGCGGGCTGCTACGCCCTGCTTCGCTATATCTCCCATCGCGCCGGGGTGCTGGGCGGCTGTGCTGTGGGCGCGGGATGGTGCGCAGTCGTGGAGGGAATGGCAGTTCTGATCCGTCAGCTCCCTGCGATTCTTTTGACGATTCCGCTGTTCTTTTTGCTGGAACGCCTGGGAACGGTTCTTCCCGACAAACGCATCCCTCAACAGGCTGACCGTGAGCTGGAGAGCTTTACCTCCGCCGTTACCGCCTCTCTGACAGCCGAGTCCCGCGCGGAAGCCCAGAGAGCCCGCATGAAAGCCCTATCCGAGGCCTTCGGTTCTCTTTCCAAGAGATTCTATGACCTATCCAGCCAGTTCAAGCGTCCGCGGATGCTGGATCTCCGCCGCATCTGTGACGAAAGCTTTGGCAAGAAATGTGCCCATTGTAAGAATCGGGACGTTTGCTGGGGCACGGAATACGAACGGACCCTGGAAGCCCAGACACGCCTGGCCGCTCAGCTCCATACGGGCGGAAAGGCTTCTGCTGATGGGTTGCCCGACAGCCTTCGGGATTTTTGTCCTTATATGAAGGAGATCGTCACGGATATCAACGGCCGTTGCGCCCGTATGACCGAGATCCTGCTGAAAAGTGAAAAAACCGAGGTCTTCGCCGCTGACTACGCCGCCATTGCTTCCCTGCTCAGCGATGCGCTGGAGGAGGATCGCCTGGCCGAGGAGGATTTTGCTTGCAACCGTGAGGCCGCTGACAGCATATACGAATACTTGACCGAGGAAGGTGTGAAGGTACAGGGTGTAGTCGTGGGCGGCAGAAAGGGGAGCGGACGTCAGCGGGTCATCGTGCGGGGCGTGGGCTTTGAGGCGGTTGCGGATCGGCTTCCCACCATCCGTTCCCGCATCGGAGAGCTTTTGGGAAGCCCCATGACGGCTCCTGCCTTCGACGAGGAGGAGGACGGAGGCGGTGTTGCGGTGATGACCCTCCACACCGAGGCCAAGCTTTCGGTGTCCTTTTCGGGCAGTACCCTGCCGGCCGATCATCCGGATGGCGCGCCTTTCCCACCGGCCCTGACCCGGGAAGCGCCCCTTGGCACATACGAGCCCCCGGCGGTGTGCGGGGATCATATCGCTTTGTTCCGCAACCGAGACGCCTACTTCTACGCCCTCATCAGCGACGGGATGGGATCGGGGGAGGATGCCTCCACAACGTCGGATATCTGCGCTATGTTCCTGGAGAAAATGCTGTCAGCGGGCAATCGCGTGGAGGTCTCTCTGCGGATGCTGGACACCTTTATCCGCTCCAAGAATACGGGAACGGGGGATGAATGCTCCGCAACGGTGGATCTTATGGAGTTGGATCTCATGGACGGGCGGGCCGTCTTTGCCAAGAATGGGGCGGCTCCCACCTACGTTGTCCGCGAGGGTACGGTCTACAAGCTCCATTCTCCGACCCTCCCCATTGGCATCATGAAAGAAACCCCCGCCCGTCTTTTGCGCTTCCGTACCCATCCCGGGGACGTGGTGGTCATGGTCAGCGACGGGATCACGTCAGGCAATGACGAATGCCCCTGGCTCATTGATCTTCTCTCCGCGCCCATGCCCGCCAGCATGGATTCCCTGCGCCGGGACATCATCAAGCGCGCTTTGACGGCGGGGTCTGAGGATGACCTGTCTGCCATTGCCATTCGGGTGGAGGAGGTCTGATTTTCAGCGCCTTCAAAGCCGAGCCGCAAGGGACTTCCTTCGACATTTTTCCGTGAAACTCCCGCACCTTCCTCCGTCTCCGACATACAATGATAGTGGAGACGGGAAAACCGGCTCTGTACTTCATAATTTTTCTACAGGAGGCGCACTATGAACAACTGTCTGTGCAACGTGTTCGACAACAACAACTGGATCTGGATCGTCCTCATCGTCCTGCTCTTCACCTGCTGCTGCGGCGGCTGCTGATCCGTCTCCGCGCTTGCGGGAGGCTCCTCCTTTTCGGGGGAGCCTTACTTTTGTCTTTATGAGCATTCTACACAGTTTTTTACGGCGAATATTCGGTTATTTCTCTGGAATTCTGCATGAAAAATGCGGGAGAGAGTTGCGTTTTCGGGGAAAATGTGGTATAATTAGAATTACTATATCCTTTTCAGACTGACATGACCGTGCGGCACGGGCCGCCTCCTTACCGCCATCTTACAGAAAGGACTGTTTCCCGATGGATACGATTCTGCATATACTGGCCTCCCTATGGGATTTCGTCGGGCGGGCCGTCATCTCCTCCTTCCCCATCCTCGATACGCTATTCGTCATCGGCGCGGGCTGTCTCGGACTGCTTTTGTACAAGCGTATCCGACCGGAAATCAAGGAAATCATCATCAAATGCCTCGGCATCGGAGTGATCCTCTTCGCCGTCAGCGAGCTCTGGAACAGCTTTTTCGTGTTGCAGGAGGGGCGTTTTGAGGCAGAAGGATCTTTTCTCGCGATCATTGCCCTGCTCATCGGCTGGCTGTTCGGCGAGGCTTTGGCACTGGATCGACTGCTCGGTCGTCTGGGTCTTGTGATCCATCGGATCTTTGAGGACAAGGAGCCGACTGCGGCAAAAGGAAAGGGAAAGCGGGCCGAGCCCTCGCCCGAGGAGGTCGCTCTGCTGACCCTCCGGCGGGAGGAGCGAGCCAAGGGCTTCCTGGTCGCCGTGACCCTTTGCAGCTTCAGCTCCCTTGTATTCACCCATTTCCTGGAAGGCCGCATGACAAACGACCCTATTCCCATGCTCATCAAGCTGGCCTTTGATTTCGTTCTGGTCTTTGGTCTTAGCTCGGTCTATGGCTCGGGGGTTCCCTTTGCGGGAGCGTTCGTCCTGCTCAACCAGGCCGAATTGGGTCTGGCTTACTCCATCTTTGGGGACTTTTTCACCCCGAAGCTTATGGGGCAGCTTTCCTTGGTTGGCGGTGCCATTCTGCTGGCGGGAGGCATCTGTCTCTGCCTTGGCAAACGGTTCCGCGCGGCCAATCTCATTCCGGCTCTGCTCATCCCCATTTTGTATACCGGTGTGATGGACAAGATCGAGGAGGCCGTGGAGGCCGCGCTGGAAAAGAAGGAAAAATGATACTCTGCGGGAGCTTCGTGCGATTCCGCAAGTGATATTTTATCTGAGTAATCGGAGGTAAAAGAAAATGGCAAAAGGAAAGCATTCCTACGCAAAACAACGCCGCGCTGAGCAGGCTGAGCTGGAGAGACGCAAGAAAGTCGGCTTTTGGAGCAAGGTAAAATCTCTCCCCAAGCGCTACTTCATCGACGCCATGGGAGCCATGGCTCTTGGTCTCTTCGCATCCCTGCTCATCGGTACCATTTTTGACACCTTAGGCAACTACATCCCCTGGGATGGGCTCAAGCTCATTGCTTCCTACGCCAAGGCCGCCACGGGTATGGCGATTGGCGTGGCCATTGCCCACAAGCTGGGTGCTCATCCGCTGGTGATCTTCTCCTGCGCGGGTGTGGGTGCTCTGGGTAATGCCATGGGCGCGATCATCTGCGACAACGCTCTGGTCCAATGGGCTGCCACCGCCGCTGACGGAGAGAGCGGGCACATCTTCTACAGCGCGGGCCCCGCAGGCGCTTTCTTTGCGGTCATCATCGCCGCCGAGATCGGTATGCTGGTTTCCAAAAAGACCCCTGTGGACATTCTCGTGACTCCCGTCGTCACCCTGCTGGCGGGCTTTGTCGGTGCCTGGATCTTCTGCCCGCTGGTGTCCTATCTCATGTACTTCCTGGGCATTTTCATCGCCTCCACCACCACCATGTATCCCCTTTTCATGGGCATCATCGTGTCCGTTGTGGTGGGCATTATCCTGACTCTGCCCATTTCCAGCGCGGCCATCTGCGCTATGATCTTCTCTCCTGCCGCCATTGAGGTAGCTACCGCCAACGGCACCCTGGAGGGTCTGCTCCTGGCTGGCGGTGCCGCCGCCGTGGGCTGCTGCGCCCAGATGGTGGGCTTCGCTGTCTCCAGCTTCCGGGAGAACAAGTGGGGGGGCTTAGTCTCCCAGGGCTTGGGCACCTCCATGCTCCAGATGGGCAATATCTGCCGCCGTCCCCAGATCTGGATCCCTCCGACCCTGGCCGCCGCCATCATTGGCCCCCTGTCCACCATGGTCTTCAAGTTGGAATGCACCGGCGTTGCTGCGGGCATGGGCACCTGCGGTATGGTAGGCCCCATCGGCGTCATCTCCTCCACCCAGCATTCCACCCTGATGTGGGTGGGCCTGGTGCTGTGCTGTGTCGTGCTCCCTGCCCTTCTGTCTCTCCTGTTCTCCGAGATCATGCGCAAGCTCGGGTGGATCAAGCCGGGAGATATGAAGCTGGCAGAATGATGACGGGATGGCGGTAAGCGATATTCCAAATGCACGTACTTCCTTGGATTTCTGACAGAATATCTTCATACAAATCCATTAATCTCGGAATGAATCATACATGAATCCAAAAAAGCTTATAGGCAGCAAAGCCTTCTATCGGATGATCCTGGGCATCACCATTCCCATCATCATCCAGAACGGCATCACCAATTTCGTCAACCTCCTGGACAATGTCATGGTAGGCCGCCTGGGCACCGAGCAACTGTCGGGGGTGGGCATAGCCAACCAGCTCATATTCGTCTTTACCCTCTGCGTGTTCGGAGGGCTGTCGGGGGCGGGTATCTTTACCGCCCAGTTCTTCGGCAAGGGGGATAACGAAGGCCTTCGCCATTCGGTGCGCTTCAAGCTCTACTCCATCCTGCTGATCCTGGCGGTGGGCGGGGCCATCCTCGTCCCCTTCGGCGAGGATCTCATCACCCTGTTCCTTACCGAGGACGACACTACTGCCGACGTAGCCATGACCCTGCTCTACGGCCGCGAGTATCTGAAGGTAGCCCTCCTCGCCCTGGTTCCCATGGCTCTGACCCAGGTCTACGCCAACACCCTTCGGGAGACGGGGCAGACGGTGCCTCCCATGGTGGCCTCGGTGGCGGCGGTCTGCACCAACGCCCTGTTCAACTGGCTCCTCATCTTCGGCATCGGTCCCTTCCCCGCTCTGGGGGTGGTGGGCGCGGCCTGGGGCACCGTGATCGCCCGTATGGTGGAGCTGTCCATCGTGGTGATCTGGAGCCACACCCACACGAAAAAGGTACCTTACTTCAAGGGTCTGTACCGCTCCCCCCGTATTCCCATGGCGCTGGTGGGGCAGATCTTTGTCAAGTCCTTGCCCCTCATGCTCAACGAGCTTCTGTGGTCCTCGGGCATGACGGTGCTGAACCAGTGCTACTCCACCCGAGGCCTGGTGGCGGTGGCGGCGGTGAACATCGCCGTGACCATCTCCAACGTCTTCAATATCGTCTATATGTCCATGGGCTCTGCCGTAGCCATCATCGTGGGCAACCAACTTGGCGCGGGGCAGATCGAGGAGGCCAAGGACACCGACCGCAAGATCATCGCCTTTTCCTGTGTCCTCTGCGCGGGGATCGGAGCGGTCATGGCGGCCATGTCCCCCCTGTTCACCGTGGTCTACAACGTCACCGAGGACGTCAAGGCTCTGGCGGCGGTCATGATCGTGGTCTACGCCGCGCTGATGCCCTTCAGCTCCTTCGCCCACAACTGCTACTTCACCCTCCGCTCGGGGGGGCAAACCTTCATCACCTTCCTCTTTGATTCCGCCTTCGTCTGGGCGGTCAGCGTGCCCACGGGGCTGATCCTGTCGCGTTTGACCGATCTGCCCATTATTCCTCTGTTCGTGATCTGCATGAGCCTTGAGCTGTTCAAGTGTATCATCGGGTTCTTTATGCTGAAGTCGGGGAAATGGGCGAAAAAACTGGTTTGAAGCGGTTGCAAATTGGGGTTTATCGAAGAGATACAAGATACGGAGATACAAGATACAAGATATAGAAACGGAAGTCGCCGTAAAGGTTTTT
>JAGBAS010000052.1 GCA_017938885.1 Clostridia bacterium | reverse complement strand
GAGAAGCTGACCCCCAAGGAGATCATCCTGAAGCTCAATGAGATCGGCGGCGCCAACGGCATCGGCCTGCTCGACATCGTGGAAAACCGTCTGGTTGGCATCAAGTGCCGCGGTGTCTATGAGACCCCCGGCGGAACCATTCTGTACAAGGCTCACTCCGCCCTGGAGAGCATCTGCCTGGATAAGATGACCCTCCACGAGAAGCAGAAGCTGGCCATCACCTACGCCGAGCTGGTCTACAACGGTCAGTGGTTCACCCCCCTCCGCGAGGCTCTGGCCGCCTTCGTGGACAAGACCCAGGAGACCGTCACCGGTAAGGTGCGCCTGAAGCTCTACAAGGGCAACATGATCAACGCGGGCGTCTGGTCCGACTACTCCCTCTACTCCGAGGAGATTGCCACCTTCGGCGAGTCCGACTACAACCAGGCCGACTCCGCAGGCTTCATCAACCTCTACGGCCTGCCCATCAAGGTCAAGGCTATGGTGGACGCCAAGAACAAGAACAAGTAATTCCCATATGAATCACGCCGCGTGGCGGCGCGCCGCCTCAAGGGTCCGGTGCGCCGCCCGCAGTATTTGGAGGACATGATGGATGTGAAAAGCATTCGGCCGAATCCCGAACAGGTGGAGTGGGCAAACTGCGAGATCGGAGTGCTGATCCATTACGATCTGCCTGTTTTTCAAGCCCCCTACGACTGCCGTCAGCACTTCGGAGACCCCATCCCCGCCTCGGTCTTCGATCCCAAAAGGCTGGATACCGACCAATGGCTGGCGGCGGCCAAATCTTTGGGGGCGAGGTACGCGATCCTGGTGGCAAAGCACGGCACAGGCTTTTCCCTGTGGCCCACCCAAGCCCACGAGTACAGCGTGAAAAACACGCCCTACAAGGACGGGCAGGGAGATATTGTGGGGGAGTTCATCGACTCCTGTAAGAAGTACGGCCTTCGTCCCGGCCTCTATTGCAGTGCCTCCTTCAACCAGTATTTCAGCGTGGAGAACCCCGGGCTGGTGCTGGACGGGGATCCCGTGAAGCAGAAGGCCTACAACGATATGGTTGAACAGCAGCTCACCGAGCTGTGGACCAACTACGGCGATCTGTTTGAGATCTGGTTTGACGGCGGTGTGATCCCCGTCAGCGAGGGCGGACCCGACGTGGCGGGGCTGCTGCACAGGCTCCAGCCCAACGCCGTGGTGTTCCAGGGGCCCGTCGGTACGCGATCCCTTCTGCGCTGGGTAGGTAACGAGCGGGGCGTGGCGCCCGAGGATTGCTCGGCTCTGTACGATACCCGCGTCCAGGCGGATACGGGGGACGTGGAGCGGGAGGACGGCTGTGAGGCTCCGCTGATCTGGTGCCCCGCCGAATCGGATTTCCCCAATCGCTACGCCCACCGCTCCTATCAGGGCGGCTGGTTCTGGCGGGAAGGGGAGGAGGACACGGTCCTGCCCGCCGACGAGCTGTTCGGGTGCTATCTCACCAGCGTCGGTCGGAACACCAATATGCTGGTGGGCATGGTCATCGACACGGACGGCCGCTTCCCCGATACCGACGCCGCTGTCTTTGCCGAGACCGGGGAGAGGATCCGACGGGTCTTCAGCGCCCCCATCGCCGTCGGCAAGGCCGGCGACACCGAGCTGATCCTGCCCGAGGATCCCGCCTCGCTCCCTGCTTATGCGGTCCTGCGTGAGGACATCACCATGGGCGAGCGGGTCACGGGCTATACCCTGCGGGCCTATGACCGAGAGGGGAACGAGATCTTCTCTCATAACGGTAAGGTCATCTCCCACAAGCGTATTCTGAAGATCCCCGCCGCGACGGCACGGGTGAAGCTGGACGTCACCGCCAGCCGTGACAATCCCGTTCTGCTACCCTTGGAGATCTGCTCCGAGGGGTAAGCGTTCCGTACAACACACGACTATACTGTATACACGGAGGATTTTTCCATGCAATCCCTGAAAAATAACCATTTTCTGAAGCTTCTCGATCTCACCCCCGCCGAGATCAACTACCTGCTCGATCTGGCCGCCGACCTCAAGGCCAAGAAGAAGGCCGGTATCCCCCACCGCCTCTGCGAGGGCAAGAGCATCGCCCTCATCTTTGAAAAGACCTCCACCCGCACCCGCTGCGCCTTTGAGGTGGCCGCCGCCGATCTCGGTATGCACCCCACCTACCTGGATCCCACGGGCTCCCAGATCGGCAAGAAGGAGAGCATCGCCGATACCGCCCGTGTGCTGGGCCGTATGTACGACGGCATCGAGTACCGCGGCTTTGGGCAGGAGATCGTGGAGGAGCTGGCAAAGTTTGCGGGGGTTCCCGTCTGGAACGGTCTCACCAACGAGTTCCACCCCACCCAGATCCTGGCTGATTTCCTCACCATCCGCGAGCATTTCAGCACCCTGAACGGTGTCAAACTGGTCTACATGGGCGATGCCCGCTACAATATGGGCAACTCCCTCATGGTGGGCTGTGCCAAGATGGGTATGCACTTTGTGGCCTGCGCGCCCCAAAAGTATTTCCCCAACCCCGAGCTGGTGGCAGAGTGTCAGGCCATCGCCGCCGAGACGGGGGCTGTCCTGGAGTTCATCGAGAATCCCGTTGAGGCGACCAAAGGAGCCTCGGTCATCTACACCGACGTGTGGGTGTCCATGGGCGAGCCCGACTCGGTCTGGGAGGAGCGCATCACCGAGCTGACTCCCTACCGCGTCACTTCCGCCCTCATGCAGAACGCCGGGGAGCAGTGCGTCTTCATGCACTGCCTGCCCGCCTTCCACGATCTGAATACCACCATCGGTAAGCAAATTCACGAGAAGTTCGGCATCGACTGCATGGAGGTCACCGACGAGGTCTTCGAGTCCCCCGCCTCCATCGTCTTCGACGAGGCCGAGAATCGGATGCACACCATCAAGGCCGTGATGGTAGCCACACTCGTGTAAGATACAAGTTACGAGATACAAGATACAAGATATACGCGTACCACAGGTTATCTTTGTATCTTGTATCTTTGTATCTTGTATCTCCCATTCTTCTCCCGAAAGGAGCCATCCCTATGAAGATCCCCTTCACCAAAATGCACGGTCTGGGCAACGATTATATCTACATTGATTGTTTCAGGACTCCCATCGACACCCTCCCCGACCCCGCCCAGCTTACTGCCCGCCTGTCTACCCGCCGCACCTCGGTGGGAGCCGACGGGCTTGTGCTGATCCTGCCCTCCGAGGTGGCGGATGCCCGTATGCGGATGTTCAACGCCGACGGCACCGAGGGGATGATGTGCGGCAACGCCATCCGATGCGTGGGGAAGTACCTCTATGAGCGAGGGCTGGCCCCGCCCGATGCCCGCGAGATCGCGGTGGAGACCGCCAGCGGGGTAAAGGAGCTGTCGCTATCCGTGCGGGACGGCAAGGCGGATACGGTCGTGACCGCTGTTACCGTGGACATGGGGGCGGTGGAGGTCTCGGATGAGATCGCGGTAGAGACGGCGGGGAAGCGCTACTGCCTCATCCCCGTGTCGGTGGGGAACCCCCATAGGGTCTGCTTTGTGGATGACCTCTGTGAGGTGGATGTGGAGTCCGAGGGGGCGCGCCTGTCCTCGGCTGTCGAGGGCGGCGTGAACGTGGAATTCGTGGAGCGTATCGACGGAAATACCCTCCGTATGCGGGTCTACGAGCGGGGGAGCGGGGTGACCCTCGCCTGCGGGACGGGGGCTTGCGCTTCCGTGGCCGCCGCCGTGTCCCGGGGGATCTGCCCCGTCCATACCCCCGTGACGGTGCTGTTGGACGGCGGGGCCTTGACGGTGATCCCGGGGGAGGGCGGCCGAATGCTCATGATCGGCGGGGCGGAATTCGTCTTTGACGGCGTGTGGGAGGGAGAAATTTGAAATTTTTCTCGGTTTCGGTGTCCCTTCGCGCAAAAATGCCGTCTGTATAGGTGAAGCCCCCTTGAAAGGAGACGATAAATCATGAAAAAGACCGCGCTTTTGCTGTTGGCTCTGCTCCTTGCGGCCGCCTTGCCGCTCACAGGCTGTGAGCTGTTGGAGGAACCCTTCCCCGAGGATACCGAGACCGACAGCCGTATCCTGATCGACCCGGAGAAGACACGACCCGAGACCGAAGCCCCTCTGACTCCCGAGGAGGAGGCTCTGGTGGAGATTGCCGCCGAGGCTCTGTGGAACGAACGGAGGGATCTGCCCGGTCGGGAATACTTTCGGATAGACGTAAGCTACGGCTCCAACGGAAATACCAATATCTACGTGGATTTTGAGTTGTATATTGGCAGCTACCGTACCTGGGAGAGCTACGATGTGACGCTCAACGCCAATCACGAGGTAACGAGTATCAGCGGCGGGCATCATAACTATCGTCAATACCTGAAGGGTGCCACTCCCGAGAGGATCGCCGCCGCCGAGACCGCGCTGGCTGAGGAGCTCAAGGCCTATGGCGAGAATCATGCGGGCGGTTATCTTTCCGTGGATGACGAGGGCTGGCTCTGCTTGTCCAGCGAGATCATCGTTTATCTGGATGGGCCTGCCCATGGAGAAGGCGGCTGCGGCATTGACCACGACCACGTATTCATCAACGAGCGCATCTGCAAGCCCGAGTAACGAAAGGAGACCGATCATGAAAAAACACATCCGCTTTCTGACCGTCATGCTGGCCCTGGCCATAGCCGCTACCTTGACGAGCTGTTGGCTTCTGGAGGAGCCCTTCGGGGAGGAGGGGGCGACCGAGACGGCGACCGATATCCTTTGGGATCCTCTGAAAACTGCACCTGACGAAACATACGTATTTCCCGATATTCCCGTGGAGACCACGACGAGTCTTCCCGATGAGACCATCCCGACGCCCGACATCCGCGAGCTGTGGGGAACTGTGGTAGCGTATGAGGCTGTGGAGCCCATGGAGGGGGTCATCGCGGTGCAGGTGTACACGGGCGACGGACGGAAGACCATGCACCTGCTTGTGGAGGACCCCTCCGACTACTGCGTGGGGGACGAGGTGGTGTTCACCTATGACGCGTCCCTCATGATGGAATCCTTCGACGGCCATCCCGTGTGGGAGGCCATCACCATCGACTACGCCCCCATCGCCGTCCCCGAAAAGCCCGTGATCTACCTCTACCCCGAAACCCCCACCGAGGTCTCGGTCAAGCTGACTCTGGACGGTAAGCTGACCTGCACCTACCCCGCCTATGACAAGGGCTGGGATCACTTCACCGCCCACCCCGACGGCACCCTGGTCTTCCCCGACGGGAAGCAATATTATTGCCTCTACTGGGAGGGCGTCCAGAACATGGACTGCGACTTCACCCGCGGCTTCTGCGTGAAGGGCGAGGATACCGCCGCCTTCCTGGAGTGGGCGCTGGCCGAGCAGGGCCTGACCCCCCGCGAGGCCAACGAGTTCATCATCTACTGGCTCCCCCGCATGGAGGGGAACCCCTACAACGTCATCTCCTTCCAGACCGAGGCCTACACCGAGGGCGCGGTGCTGGATATTCAGCCAAGTCCCGATTCTCTCCTCCGCGTGTTCATGGCCTACTACCCCTCGGATGTGGCTGTGGAGATGGAGGCGCAGAGCTTTACCCCCTTCGAGCGGGTGGGCTTTACCGTGGTGGAGTGGGGCGGCTGTGAGTTGGCAATGCCCTGATCCCGCAGATTTGTAAAACCCCACAAGAAACCCCCGCAATTTTCGATGAATTTTTACATGTCTGATCCCATTACAATCTTCCGCCATCCCTTGACAAAATCACGGTTTTGTGGTATACTAATCAAGGAATTTGATTTCTGCGACTGACGGATGATTGTGGGCTTACCACAGTGGAACAGAAATCTGCAAGGGAGCGTTGGGCCCCCGCCCATACTCCGTATATTGCCGACCGTCTGGGCACACTTATCTCGTCGTGAGCATAAGTGTGCCCTCTTGTTTTTACATACTATTTTGGAGGTAACTCGTTCATGAAAAAAGTCGGAATCATCATGGGAAGTGACAGCGATCTCCCCATCGTCCGCAAGGCTATGGACACCCTGACCGCCTTTGGCGTACCCTTCGAGGTACATATCTATTCGGCGCACCGCACCCCCGATGAGGCGGGCACGTTTGCCGCGAGAGCCAGAGAGGACGGTTTCGGTGTCCTTATTTGCGCTGCGGGCATGGCCGCCCATCTGGCCGGAGCCATCGCCGCCCGCACCAGTCTCCCCGTCATCGGTATTCCCTGTAAATCGTCCAATCTCGACGGCATGGACGCTCTGCTCTCCACCGTCCAGATGCCCACAGGCGTGCCCGTGGCCACCGTGGCCATCAACGGAGCCGCCAACGCCGCTCTGCTGGCTATCCAGATCCTCGGTGTTTCTGATCCCGACCTCGCCGCAAGGCTGGACGAGAAGAAGGCCAAGGACGCCGCCGCCGTGCTGGCTAAGGATAAGGCTTTACAGGACGAGCTGAACGGTTGATTCTACGGACGGTTTAGCGGACCATCGGGGACGCCGGCCCCTACAAACGGTTGAGTTTTAGGAGCGACGAGGGCGTCGCTCCCTACGGAATTACATCTATCGCACCCCAACGCACATACCAAGGAGAAAAAATATTATGGGTGGATTCTTCGGCATCACCTCCACAAAGGATTGCTTGCTTGACGTCTTTTTCGGCACCGACTACCATTCCCATCTCGGCACCGCCCGAGGGGGACTCGCGGCCTACGACCCCGAGATCGGCCTTCAGCGCAAGATCCACAGCATCACCAACGCACCCTTCCGTACCAAGTTCGAGACCATCTTCGATGAGATGTCGGGCATCGCGGCCATCGGCTGCATCAGCGACACCGATCCCCAGCCCATGCTCATCCGTTCCCGCCTGGGCACCTACGCCATCTGCACCATCGGTATCATCAACAACGCCCAAAATCTCATTGACCTCTACTTCGACGGCTGTCACGGCCACTTCGACGCCATGACAGGCGGCCGGGTCAACACCGTGGAGCTGGTGGCGGCGCTCATCGACCAGAAGGAGAGCTTTGCCGAGGGTATCAAGTACGCCCAGTCGGTCATTGACGGTACTTGCTCCATCCTCATCCTCAAGGAGAACGGCCACCTCATTGCCGCCCGCGACCGCGTGGGGCGCATCCCCGTCATCGTCGGTAAGGGCGAGGACGGCTACAGCGTGACCTTTGAGTCCTTTGCCTCCCTTAAGCTGGGCTATGATATCGCCCGTGAGCTGGGTCCGGGCGAGATCGTGGAGCTGTCCCCCGAGGACGGCATCCGCCAGCTCAACCCTCCCGGCAAGGAGTTGAAGATGTGCGCTTTTTTGTGGTCGTACTACGGGTATCCCACCTCCAACTACGAGGGAGTCAACGTGGAGGCCATGCGCTACCGCAACGGTGAGATCATGGCGGAGCACGATATGGCGGTGGGCAACGCCCCCGATCTGGACTACGTCAGCGGCGTGCCGGATTCGGGTACCCCTCACGCCATCGGCTACGCCAATAAGTCCGCCTTCCCCTTTGCCAGACCTTACATCAAGTATACTCCCACCTGGTCGCGGAGCTTCACGCCCCAGAAGCAGTCGGATCGCGCCAAGGTCGCCCGCATGAAGCAGATTCCCATCCACGAGCTCATTGAGGGCAAGAAGCTCCTCTTCGTGGACGATTCCATCGTCCGCGGTACACAGCTCAAGGAGACGGTGGACTTCCTCTACGCCAATGGCGCCAAGGAGGTGCATATGCGCTCGGCCTGTCCTCCCATCATGTATGGCTGTAAGTATCTGAACTTCTCCCGCTCCACCAGCGACATGGAGCTCATCACCCGCCGCACCATCATGGAGCTGGAGGGCCCCGAGGGCTTCCGCCACATCGACGAGTACAGCGACGGCACCACCGAGCGGGGTAAGGCTCTCCGACAGAGCATCTGCGATAAGTTTGGGTTTGCCTCCCTGGAATTCCAGTCCCTGGGTGGCGTCATCAAGTCCATCGGACTGCCGCCCGATCAGCTTTGTACCTACTGCTGGAACGGGAAAGAGTAATTCATACAACACCTCACCCCCACGATTGAGGCGGGCATGGCCTGTATGCCCCGCCCTGTGACCGAAAGGATTGGTATTTATGAACAGAACGTTTGCGTTTTGCCGACGCATTTGCAGTTTCCTTTTGAGTATGCTCCTTCTTTCTACCGCTGCCGCCATGTGTGTCCCTGCCTCCGCCGGGGAGGAAAGCGGAATTACGGTTAAGCTCTTCCAGTCTACTTCCCACTACGATATGGGTCTGGATCGGAGCAACGTCCGCCTGGGCTGGAGCATCACCGCAAGCTATCGCGGAATGTACCAGACCGCCTACCATATCGTGGTGGCAGACGAGGAAGGACAGACCGCCTGGGACAGCAGTTGGGTAGAGAGCAACGCCCAAGTGGGTATTCTCGTTCCCGATCTCAAGCCCGAGACGGTCTATACCGCCCGCGTGCAGGTGAAGGATCAGGCGGGAAAGGAATCCCCCTTCAGCGAGGAGCTGGTCTTTGAGACCGCCCCCGACGAGCTGGAGAGCGAGTGGCTGGCATCCAGCCGCCTGCTCCGTACTACCTTTACGCTGGATCAGCCCCTTTCCAACGTCAAGCGCGCCCGTTGCTATATGTCCTCCTCGGGCATCATCGAGGTGCGGCTCAACGGCGCAAAGGTGGGGGATCTCATCTGGAATCCCAAAAAGTCGGTGGCTGATCTGGTGACCTACTACAATACCTTCGATATCACCGCCATGCTCCGCGAGGGCAAGAACGCCGTGGGCGCCTACACGGGCAACGAGGCCATGGGCGGTTGCTCTCTCAGCGGTATGCTCCGCATCTACTACAAGGACGGCTCGGTACAGACCGTTGCCACGGGGGAGGGCTGGAAGACCTCGGCCAGCTCCGAGATCACCCGCGCCAACCTCGCCCAGGGCGAGGACATCGACGCCCGCAAGCTGACGGCGTGGGATACCCCCGACTACAAGGAGGACGGCACCTGGTCCGCCGCGCCCGTCAAGGCAGGGCTGAAGTCGGTGAACGGCGAGGTGACCATCCCCGATAACTTTGGTACCATCACCACCTTTGATACCTTCAGCGGGGACTACTCCATCGAGCTGGCCGTGACCGTCAACCAGACCGTCAGCGGCTTCATGTTCGGTGTGACCTCGGGAGAGTCCAGCCCCTGTATGTGGCAGGTCAGCGACGGTACCCTCCGCATCCACTACCCCGGCTGGTCTCAGATCGAGACTCCCTCCATCCCCGTCAGAAACGGCACCAAGACCACCATGCGGCTGGATATCCAAGGCAATACCGTCACCACCTACATCGACGGCCAAAAGATCCACACCGCCACCGTCCCCGCCGGGGAGACCCGGGGTGCCTTGGGCATCCGCACCGCTCTCCACGAGGTGGCCACCTACGACCGCCTGGCAGTCATTCAGAACGGTAAGGTCATCTGGGAGGATAACTTCGATTCCGCTGACCCCCAAAAATGGACCTTCCCCGGTATCCCCACTCCCAAGCCCGCCATCTCGGGCACTACGGTCATTGAGGAATACAAGCCCGTAGCGGTCAAGGAGATCCAACAGAATGGCAAGACCTCCTACGTGCTGGACTACGGCCAGAATATGCAGGGCTTCGTTCGCCTGGATACCCAAGGCAAGGCGGGCACAAGCTACCTCATCGAATACTCCGAGCTGGCGGAGGACAACGGCGATATCCGCCCCGTCACCACCGCCCATTGCCCCACCTCCACCTACACCCTGTCGGGCGGGGAGGATCACTTCTACCCCCGCTTCTTCTACACGGGCTTCCGCTACATCAAGGTGACTTCCTCGGACGGCTCGGCCATTGACCCCAACGACTTCACCGCCTGCTTCGCCTCGGACGATCTGGATCAGACCGGCTTCTTCGAGTCCTCCAATGAGCGGCTGAATACGGTCTTCAAGCTCTACCTCATGTCCCAGCGCTCCAACCTCATGGGCAACTACACCGACTGCCCCCAGAGAGAGAAGAACGGCTGGCTGGGGGATGCCTCGGTCATCAAGGAAGCCTCGGCCATCGTGCTGGGAGACTACGGCGTGGCAGAGGCCTTCATGGAGACCATGCTCATGGACATCAAGCCCGACGGCCGTCCCGAGATCGTGGTGCCTGTGTTCAGCACGGGGGAGAGCGGCGCTCAGTACGATATTACCTGGGCCTCGGCCTACTTCGTCTTCCCCTACGAGCTGTACATGGCCACGGGAGACACCTACTACATCGAGCGATCCTACAAGGATCTTCTCCGCGTCTTCGAGCACGCCAAGACCTTTGACCCCGACGGAGACTACATCGTCACCCACAACGTCTACGGCGACTGGTTGGGCTACGATAACGCCGAGAACAAGCTGAACCGCGAGTTCCTTTCCGCCTCCTACTTCTGGTACTGCGGTCATCTTCTCTCCGAGATGATGGAGGCCATTGGAGAGGACCACGGCGAGCTGGATGCCTATCTGGAAAAGGTCTATGACGCCATTCAGAAGAGATTCGTCCGCTCGGGCGTCTACGGCGGTCGGGTGCAGACCTCCAACGCCATGGCTCTGGACTTCGGGCTTGTTCCCGAGGCCGACAGAGAGACCGTCCTGAGCACCATCATCAAGGCCAGCGAGAACAGCGGCTCTACCCTCCGCACGGGCGTTTTGGGCACCAAGTCCCTCTACGATTCTCTGAGCATCGCGGGCGAGCATAAGCTTCTCATGGACATGACCCTCAACCCCGAGAAGTGCTCCTTCGGCTACCTTATCGACAACGGTGCCACCACCCTGTGGGAGTTCTGGGACAAGGCCGGCGAGACCTTCCACTCCCACCTGGAGGGACAGCCCGTGGGCTTCTGGGATTCCCAAAACCACGTCATGTTCGGCGGCGGCCCCGCCGTCTGGATGTTCGAGGGCTTGGGCGGTATCACCAACAGCGGCGCGGGCTACGCCCAAAGCACCTTCCGCCCCGGCATCGAGAGCGGACTGACCTACGCAAACACCTCCATCGACGCCTTTGTGGGTAAGCTTACCTCCAACTGGAAGCTGGAGAACGGCGACCTCCATTGGAGCATCGAGGTGCCCGCCAACACCACCGCCACCGTGAGGATCCCCCTCGCTACGGCACAGAGCATCACCGAGTCGGGCCGGGATATCTTCATGAAGGACGGCGACGGCATCACCTACGTGGGCCAGGATGTGAGCGGTGACTTTATCTACACCGTGGGCGGCGGCAGCTACACCTTCGTGGCCTCCGAGACGCCCCTCCCCGAGACCGAGCCTATGGAGAGCGAGCCTGTGGATTCGGAGCCTGCCGACACTACAGTTCCCGCCGATACCAACGCGCCCACCGACACCACCCCCGAGACCAAGCCCGCCAAGAAGGGCTGTGGCTCTGCCCTCGGTCTGACGGCAGTAGCACCCTTTGCGGTAGCTCCCCTGCTCCTGGCCAAAAAGAAGAAAAGAAGAGCCTGAGGCCTTCTCCATACAGTCAAAACAACTTCACCGAAAGGAAACGATACCATGCATTCTAATTCCAAGTCTGAAAGCTACGCCGCCGCGGGTGTAGACATTACCGCCGGCTACAAGGCGGTGGAGCTCATGAAGAAGCACATCGCCCGCACCAAGAACGAGGGTTGCGTGGACGACGTGGGCGGCTTTGGCGGCTGCTTCGGTCTCAACGTGGCGGGTATGTCCGAGCCTGTGCTGGTCTCGGGTACCGACGGCTGCGGCACCAAGGTCAAGATGGCCATCCTCATGGACAAGCACGATACCATCGGCATCGACGCCGTGGCCATGTGCGTCAACGACATCATCTGCGTGGGCGCGAAGCCCCTGTTCTTCCTGGACTACATTGCCTGCGGGAAGAATATCCCCGAGAAGATCGCCGCCATCGTGGGCGGTGTGGCCGAGGGCTGTGTCCAGTCCGGCGCGGCTCTGATCGGCGGCGAGACCGCCGAGCATCCCGGCATGATGCCCGCAGAGGAGTACGACCTGGCCGGCTTCTCGGTGGGTATCGTGGACAAGAAGAAGATCATCGACAACACCACCATGAAGGCCGGTGACGTGGTCATCGCCCTGGCCTCCACGGGCGTCCACTCCAACGGCTTCTCCCTCTGCCGTAAGGTCTTCGACATCGACAACAATCCTCCCTCCCTGTACGAGCCCTGCGAGGCTCTGGGCGGCAAGTCTATTGGCGAGACCCTTCTGACCCCCACCCGCATCTACGTCAAGTCGGTGCTGGCTCTTCTGGAGAAGGTCAACGTCAAGGGCATCTCCCACATCACGGGCGGCGGCTTCTACGAGAACATCCCGAGAAGCATCCCCGAGGGCCTGGGCGCCCGCGTCCGCCGCGCCGACGTCAAGGTTCTGCCCATCTTTGACCTCATCGCCAAGACCGGCAATATCCCCGAGCGGGATATGTTCAACACCTACAACATGGGCGTGGGCATGAGCATCGTGGTGGCTCCCGAGGACGTGGAGACCGCCCTGGAGATCCTCCGCGCGAACGGCGAGGATGCCTACCTCATTGGTGAGATCGTCGATTCCGCCGAGCTGGGCGGCGAGCAGATCGAGATTATCTGATGCCCATGAAGAGGATTATCTGGAATCTCACAAATGGCCTCCTGGCCGGTATCATGATCGCCGTGGGCGGGACCGTATTCCTGGCCTGCTTCGGCGACGGCTCCATGGTGAATAAGACCATCGGCGCCTTCTTCTTCTCCATCGCCCTGCTCTCCATCTGCTACAAGGGCTACTCCCTCTACACGGGCAAGATCGGCTTCATCCCCGAAAAGCACGACGGGGAAGCATTCTCGGTTCTTCTTTGGGGACTTTTGGGTAACCTCATCGCCACCGTCGCCCTGGGGTACGCCCTCCGCGCCGCCATCCCCACCATTGGGGGCGTGGCCGAGGTCCTTTGCACCGCCCGCCTGACCCAGGAGTGGTGGCAGACCCTGATCCGCGGTATCTTCTGCGGGATCCTCATGTACATGGCGGTGAGCATCTACCGCGACAAGCAGACCATCTCGGGCATCCTGTTCTGCGTCCCCGTCTTCATTCTGGCGGGCTTTGAGCACTCGGTGGCCAATATGTTCTACTTCGGCGCGGCGGGGATGTTCTTCTCGGCGGATTCCATCATCTATCTGGCCATCGTGGTGCTGGGCAATACCATTGGCGGTATGCTCATGCCTCTCTTGGCTATGCTCAAGCCCAAGGAGTCATGAGCTTTGATGGATAAGTGGGCGCACACATAGGTGCGCCCCTACCCCGCGAAAATATCTGCTTGTGTGATTCTTCGTACACCCGATTCATGGTAGGGGCGCACCATGCCGAGCTTGCTCGGCGGTGTCCGCCCGTAACGAAAATACTTATGAAAAGGAAAAATCTTATGTCTGAACAAAAGAAAATCGCCGTCCTTGTCTCGGGCGGCGGCACCAACCTCCAGGCCCTCATCGACGCCGAAAAGCGCGGTGAGCTGGGGAACGGAAGGATCACCCTCGTCATCGCCTCCAAGCCCGGTGTGTATGCTCTGGAAAGAGCGGCTAACGCGGGCATCGAAGGCCGCGTGCTGGCGCGAAAGGACTACGACAGCATCGCCGCTTACTCCAAGGCTTTGGCGGATGAAATGACCGCCGCGGGCATCGACCTGGTGGTGCTGGCAGGCTTCCTCACCATTTTTGACGAGCAGGTGTACGAGGCCTTCCCCAACAAGATCCTCAACGTCCACCCCGCCCTCATTCCTTCCTTCTGCGGCAAGGGATTTTACGGGCTCCACGTCCACGAGGCGGCTCTGGCCAAGGGCGTCAAGGTGTCGGGCGCTACCGTCCACATCGTCACCCCCGAGTGCGACGCGGGCCCCATCATCCTGCAAAAGGCCGTGGCGGTCATGCAGGACGACACCCCCGAAACTCTGCAACGCCGCATCATGGAGGAGGCCGAGTGGAAGATCCTCCCCGAGGCGGTGAGGCTGTTCTGCGAGGATAAGATCACGGTTGAGAATAACAAAGTGTACATTCAAGAGTAAGGTATCCCCCTGATGTGGGCGCACACATAGGTGCGCCCCTACCCCTCATAATTTTTCTCTCATACCAACCGTTTTAGCGTTGGTAGGGGCGCACCTGCGTGTGCGCCCGTGGGTGATCTGTGAATTGCCCCGCCGGTAATCATGATTTTCAAAAAAAGGAGCATAAACATGAAGGTCAATACCATTGCAAACGAGCTCAACTCCCTGGCCTACCACGGCCGCGGTATCATCATCGGTAAGTCCGCCGACGGCAAATCCGCCGTCACCGCCTACTTCATCATGGGCCGCAGTGTCAACAGCCGCAACCGCGTGTTCGTGGCCGAGGGCGACGCCATGCGTACCAAGGCTTTCGACGAGTCCAAGATGGTGGATCCCCACCTCATCATCTACTACCCCGTCCGCGTGCTGGGCAACAAGACCATCGTCACCAACGGCGACCAGACCGACACCATCTACGATCTCATGGACAAGCAGATGACCTTCGAGCAGGCCCTCCGCACCCGTGAGTTTGAGGACGATAAGCCCAACTTCACCCCCCGCATCTCGGGTATCATCCGCCGCGAGGCCGACGGCGACATGAACTTCGCTCTGTCCATCCTCAAGTCCGCCGAGGGCGACGATTCCTCCTGCGAGCGCTTCACCTACGCCTACTCCGATCCCCTCTGCGGCCGCGCCAAGTTCATCCACACCTACAACGGTGACGGCAACCCCCTGCCTTCCTTTGAGGGTGAGCCCAAGACCCTGGAGCTGCCCGACGTGGATATCGATACCCTGACCGACCTGATCTGGACCAACCTGAACGAGGACAACAAGGTGTCCCTGTTCGTCCGCTACATCGACCTGGCTACCGGCGAGGCCGAGACCCGCATCGTCAACAAGAACGTATAATTGAAGGAGATAACCGACATGAAAGAATTCGAGCTGAAATACGGCTGTAACCCCAACCAGAAGCCCTCCAAGATCTATATGCACGACGGGTCCGAGCTGCCCATCGAGATCCTCTGCGGCCGTCCCGGCTACATCAACTTCCTGGACGCGTTCAACTCCTGGCAGCTGGTCAAGGAGCTGAAGGCCGCCCTGGGTCTGCCCGCCGTCACCTCCTTCAAGCACGTCTCCCCCACCTCCGCCGCCGTGGGCATTCCCCTGTCCGAGACCCTGAAGAAGGCCTGCTTCGTGGACGATATCCCCGGCCTGGACGAGTCCCCTCTGGCTTGCGCCTACGCCCGTGCCCGCGGCACCGACAGAATGTGCTCCTTCGGTGACTGGGTCGCCCTCTCCGACGTCTGCGACGTCACCACCGCCCTCATGATTAAGCGGGAGGTCTCCGACGGCATCATCGCCCCCGGCTACGAGCCCGAGGCTCTGGAGATCCTGAAGTCCAAGCGCAAGGGCAACTACAACATCGTCAAGATCGACCCCGATTTCGTGCCCGATCCCATCGAGCGCAAGCAGGTCTTCGGCATCACCTTTGAGCAGGGCCGCAACAACTTTGAGATCAACCGCGAGCTGCTGTCCAACCTCGTCACCGCCAACAAGGATATGCCCGAGTCGGCCATCCGTGACCTCATCGTGGCGCTGATCACCCTGAAGTACACCCAGTCCAATTCGGTCTGCTTCGCCGTGGACGGTCAGGCCATCGGCGTGGGCGCAGGTCAGCAGTCCCGTGTCCATTGCACCCGACTGGCAGGCGGTAAGGCCGACACTTGGTTCCTCCGTCAGCACGAGAAGGTGCTGAACCTGCCCTTTAAGGACACCCTCGGCCGCCCCGACCGTGACAACGTCATCGACGGCTACATCAACCAGAACGAGGAGGACGTCACCGCCGACGGTAACTGGCAGAAGTATTTCACCACCCAGCCCGCTCCCTTCACCCGCGAGGAGCAGAGAGCTTATCTGGACACCATCGACGGCGTAGCCCTCGGCTCGGATGCCTTCTTCCCCTTCAGCGATAACATCGAGCGCGCCAAGAAGTCGGGCGTCAAGTACATCGCCGAGCCCGGCGGCTCCATCCGTGACGATCTGGTCATCGAGTGCTGTGACAAGTACGGTATGTCCATGGCCTTCACCGGCATGAGACTCTTCCATCACTAAGGAGTACGGGGAGTACGCAAGGGGCGTTGCCCCTTGACCCCACCAAAGAACCTTTTTGAAAAAAGGTTCTTTGGAATCTCCCAAAACTTTTATTGCATAATTGCTTTTCTCTATTTGAAAGTTCTTTGAAATCCAAAAGCTTTCTTTCAAGAAAGTTTTTGGTGGGGTTTGGGGCAACGCCCCAAATAAAGGAGATAATACTATGAACATTCTGGTAATTGGTAGCGGCGGCCGCGAGCACGCCGTCATCAAGTCCATCAAGAAAAATCCCGCTGTGGAGACGGTCTACTGCCTCCCCGGTAACGGCGGTATCGCCGCTGACGCGACCTGCGTGAACATCGGTGCGAAGGATATTGACGGCATTGTCAAATTCGCCTCCGAGAACAAGATCGACTACGCCGTGGTCACTCCCGACGACCCGCTGGTGCTGGGGTGCGTGGACGCCCTGACCGCCGTCGGCATCCCCTGCTTCGGCCCCGACAAGAAGGCGGCCATCATCGAGGGCTCCAAGGCATTTTCCAAGGATCTCATGAAGAAGTACGGTATCCCCACCGCCGCCTACGAGATCTTCGACGACATGGACAAGGCTATCGCTTATCTTCAGAACAAGGATATGCCCATCGTCATCAAGGCCGACGGCCTGGCGCTGGGTAAGGGCGTCATCATCGCCCAAAATCTCGCCGAGGCCGAGGAGGCCGTCCGCTCCATGATGGCGGACAAGGTCTTCGGCGCCAGCGGCGACCACGTGGTCATCGAGGAGTTCCTCACGGGCCCCGAGGTGTCGGTCCTGGCCTTCACCGACGGCAAGACCCTGGTCCCCATGGTGTCCTCCATGGACCACAAGCGGGCCCACGACAACGACGAGGGCCTGAACACCGGCGGTATGGGTACGGTTGCCCCCAACCCCTACTACACCGCTGACATCGCGGACGTGTGTATGGAGACCATCTTCCTCCCCACCATGAACGCCATGAACGCCGAGGGCCGCACCTTCAAGGGCTGTCTGTACTTCGGTCTCATGCTCACCCCCAAGGGGCCCAAGGTCATCGAGTACAACTGCCGCTTCGGCGATCCCGAGACCCAGGTGGTCCTGCCTCTGCTGGAGTCCGACCTCCTCACCGTCATGCAGGCTGTCACCAACGAGACATTGGCTGATGTGGAAGTGAAGTTCGCTACCGATCAGTCGGCCTGCTGTGTCATCATGGCCTCTGCGGGCTACCCCCAGAGCTATGAGAAGGGCTATGAGATCACCATCCCCGCCGAGGTGGCCGACAGCGTGTACGTCGCCGGTGCCGCCATCAAGGACGGCAAGCTGGTCAACAGCGGCGGCCGCGTGCTGGGCGTGACCTCGGTGGCGGATACCCTGCCCGAGGCCATCGCCGCGTCCTACGCCAAGGTGGAAAAGATCCACTTTGACAACGCTTTCTGCCGTAAGGATATTGGACAGAGAGCCCTCAAGGCAATGAAGGAATAAGTCGTTTCCCTTGTGGTGGAGGGCGCACACGCAGGTGCGCCCCTACCGATCGTTTTATCATGCTGGGTAGGGGCGCACTGTGCTGAGTTAGCTCAGCGGTGTCCGCCCGATACATCCACCATTTTTTGAATCATGACGAAAGGAAATCAAAACTGTTATGGTTTATCGCATATTTGTTGAAAAGAAGCCCGCACTCGCTCATGAGGCCAACGGCCTTCTGAACGAGCTGAAGAACCTTGTGGGCATCTCCGCTCTCTGGAGCGTTCGTGTCCTCAACCGCTACGACGTGGAGAACATCGAGGCCGACCTCTTTGAACAGGCCGTCCGCACCGTTTTCTCCGAGCCTCAGCTGGACACCGTCACCGACACCCTGACCTACGCCGAGGGTGCCACCGTGTTCGCCGTGGAGCCTCTGCCCGGTCAGTTCGACCAGCGGGCCGACTCCGCCGCCCAGTGCATCCAGCTCCAGAGCCAGGGCGACCGCCCCACCGTCCGCTCCGCCAAGGTCTACGTCCTGGAGGGTGAGCTTTCCGAGGCCGACCTCGCCGCCATCAAGAAGTACGTCATCAACGCCGTGGAGAGCCGCGAGGCCTCCATGGACAAGCCCGAGACGCTGGCCATCGAGTACGCCATCCCCGAGACCGTTGCTACCGTAGAGGGCTTCATTTCCCTTGATGCAGAAGGACTTTCCGCTCTGCTGGATTCCCTCGGCCTGGCCATGGATCTGGACGATCTGAAATTCCTCCAGACCTACTTCCGCGACGAGGAGAAGCGTGACCCCACCATCACCGAGATCCGCGTGGTGGATACCTACTGGTCCGATCACTGCCGTCATACCACCTTCTCCACCCACATCGACAACGTGGTGATCGACGATCCCGCCGTGGCCGACGCCTACGAGCGCTACCTGCAGAACCGCGTCGAGGTCTACGGTGAGGAGAAGGCCGCCAAGCGCCCCCAGACCCTCATGGATATTGCCACCATCGCAGGCAAGGTGCTGAAGAAGAGAGGTATGCTCCCCGAGCTGGATGAGTCCGAGGAGATCAACGCCTGCTCCATCCATGTCACCGCCGAGATCAATGGCGAGCCCCAGGATTGGCTCCTCATGTTCAAGAACGAGACCCACAACCATCCCACCGAGATCGAGCCCTTCGGCGGCGCGGCCACCTGTATCGGCGGCTGTATCCGCGATCCTCTGTCGGGCCGTGCCTACGTCCATCAGGCCATGCGCGTGACGGGCGGCGGCGATCCCCGCAAGACCCTCGCCGAGACCCTCCCCGGTAAGCTCCCCCAGCGCAAGCTGGCACAGACAGCCGCCGCAGGCTATTCCTCATACGGCAACCAGATCGGTCTGGCTACGGGACACGTGGCCGAGGTCTACCATGAGGGCTACGTAGCCAAGCGTCTGGAGTGCGGTGCCGTGGTGGCCGCCGCTCCCGCCTACAACGTCCGCCGTGAGTGCCCCGAGGCAGGGGATATCGTCATCCTGCTGGGTGGCCGTACCGGCCGCGACGGCATCGGCGGCGCTACCGGCTCCTCCAAGTCCCACAACATGAAGTCTCTGACCACCATGGCCTCCGAGGTACAGAAGGGCAACGCCCCCGAGGAGCGCAAGATCCAGAGACTCTTCCGCAACCCCGAGGTCACCCGCCTCATCAAGCGCTGTAACGACTTCGGCGCCGGCGGTGTATCCGTGGCCATCGGCGAGCTGGCCGACGGTTTGACCATTGATCTGGACGCCGTCCGCAAGAAGTACGACGGCCTGGATGGCACCGAGCTGGCTATTTCCGAGTCCCAGGAGAGAATGGCCGTTGTGGTCGCTGCCGAGGACGCCGACAAGTTCATTGAATTTGCTCAATCCGAGAACCTGGAGGCCTACCGCGTGGCCGTGGTCACCGAGGAAGCCCGCATGGTCATGTCCTGGAAGGGCCAGACCATCGCCAACCTCTCCCGCGCCTTCCTCAACACCAACGGTGCCGACAAGCACACCGAGGTGGAGGTCACCGAGAAGGATCTGTCCGCCTTCTCCAAGCCCCTGTATACCGATCTCCGCGAAATGGCGGCTGATCTCAAGACCGCTTCCCGCAGAGGTCTTGTGGAGCGTTTCGACGGCTCCATCGGCGCGGGTTCTGTGCTGATGCCCTTCGGCGGTAAGACCCAGAAGACCCCCGCCCAGGCTATGGCCGCCCTGCTCCCCACTCTGCCCGGCCAGTCCACCGACCAGGCCAGCGTCATGGCATGGGGCCTGGATCCCGACGCCATGTGCATCGACCCCTACTGCGGCGCTCATGCCGCCGTTTACAACTCCATGGCCAAGCTGGTGGCCGCAGGCGCCGACTATAAGCTGGCTTACCTGACCCTCCAGGAGTTCTTCGAGAAGCTGAAGAACGAGCCCACCCGCTGGGGCAAGCCCTTCGCCGCTCTGTTGGGCGCCATGGATGCCCAGATCGAGCTGGGTGCCGCCGCCATCGGCGGTAAGGATTCCATGTCGGGTACCTTCCTGGATAAGGACGTGCCTCCTACGCTGATCTCCTTCGCCATCGCTCCTATCAAGGCTGCTGATGTCCTGACCCCCGAATTCAAGGAGGCAGGCCACCCCGTCTACCTCTTCGCTCCCGTGGACGAGACCGCCGAGAGTGTCAAGGAGACTTGGGAGACCTTCCACACCCTCTGCGGGGAAGGGAAGGTCAAGGCCGCTTGGGCCGTGGAGAACGGCCTGGGTGAGGCTGTCATGAAGATGGCCTTCGGTAACGAGATCGGCTTCAAGGCCACCGCCAAGCTGAATGCGGGCGACTGGCATCTGCCCTTCTACGGCTATATTGTGGCCGAGCTGACCGAGGACGTGACCCTCCGCGGCACTTTGAAGCTGGGTGAGACCACCGCCGAGCCTGTGATCGAGCTGGGCAAGGACAAGGCGACTATCGCCGAGTTGCTGTCCCTCAACGAGGCTACCCTGGAGGGTGTTTACCCCACCTCCGCTCCCGCTACGGGTGAGCTTCCCGTGTTCGCCTACAATGGCGGCTCCACTGCGGCTCCTGCTGTGAAATGTGCCCGTCCCAAGGCTCTGATCCCCGTGTTCCCCGGCACCAACTGCGAGTACGACTCCGCCAAGGCGCTGGAGCGTGCAGGGGCCGACCCCGAGATCGTGGTCATCCGCAACCTCACCGCCGACGATGTGGCGAAGAGCGTGGAGACCGTGGCTTCCAAGCTGGCGCAGTCCAATATGGTCTTCATCCCCGGCGGCTTCTCTGGCGGCGACGAGCCCGACGGCTCCGCCAAGTTCATCACCGCTTTCTTCCGCAATCCCGCCATCAAGGCCCAGGTCCACGATCTACTGGACAACCGCGACGGTCTGATGCTG
Organism: Clostridia bacterium; assembly: GCA_017938885.1. Lineage (GTDB taxonomy): Bacteria > Bacillota > Clostridia > Oscillospirales > CAG-272 > CAMEON01. The sequence goes on along the minus strand of JAGBAS010000052.1, from coordinate 8,520 downwards.
GGTATCTGCAACGGCTTCCAGGCACTCATCAAGCTGGGTCTGGTGCCTTTCGGCAAGATCATCGACACCGACGAGACCTGCCCCACCCTGACCTACAACATCATCGGCCGCCACCAGTCCAAGCTGGTCCGCACCCGCGTCTGCACCAACAAGTCCCCCTGGCTGGCAGGCACCAATGTGGGTGACATCTACACCGTGCCGATCTCCCACGGCGAGGGCCGCTTCCTCTGCTCGGATGAGCTGGTGAAAAAGCTGGCCGAGAACGGTCAGATCGCGACCCAGTACGTGGATCTCAGCGGTAATCCCTCCATGGACACCGCCTTCAACCCCAACGGCTCGGTCTGCGCCATCGAGGGCATCACCTCCCCCGACGGCCGTGTGCTGGGTAAGATGGGTCACTCCGAGCGTATCGGTAAGAACCTCTACCGCAACGTCATCGGTGAGTACGATATGCAGCTGTTCGAGTCGGCTGTGAAGTATTTCAAGGGTTGATGGGGAACGAGGGGATCTGCCCCTGACCCCCGCCCAAGAACCTTTTTGCAAAAAGGTTCTTGGGGATCTCCCAAAACCTTCAAAAAAGATCGATTGAAAATCGTAGGGGAGTGGTCTCCCCTCCCGCTACCCCAAAATTGCGTTATCGTCCCCCTCCCGAGATGAGAGGGAGGCGAAACGCCTCCCCTACACGAACCATAACAAAGAATACGAAAGATAAAGGAGACTATCCCATGGCCTATTTATCCGACATTGAAATTGCACAAGCTACCCCCATGCAGCCCATTACCGAGATCGCCAAGGTCGCCGGTGTGGACGATAAGTATATGGAGCAGTACGGCCGCTACAAGGCAAAGGTCGACTATGCTCTGCTGAAGGATTCCGACCGGGGTAACGGCAAGCTGATTCTGGTCACCGCCATCACCCCCACCCCTGCGGGCGAGGGTAAGACCACCACCACCATCGGCCTGGCCGACGGTCTGAAGAAGATCGGCAAGAACGTGGTGGTCGCCCTCCGCGAGCCCTCTCTGGGTCCCGTGTTCGGTGTCAAGGGCGGCGCGGCCGGCGGCGGTTATGCCCAGGTCGTCCCCATGGAGGACATCAACCTCCACTTCACCGGTGACTTCCACGCCATCGGTGCCGCCAATAACCTGCTGGCCGCCATGCTGGACAACCACATCTACCAGGGCAACGCCCTCAACATCGACCCCCGCCGCATCACCTGGAAGCGTTGCGTGGACATGAACGACCGCCAGCTCCGCTTCGTCACCGACGGTCTGGGCGGCCGCGTCAACGGCGTGCCCCGTGAGGACGGCTACGATATCACCGTGGCCTCCGAGATCATGGCCGTGTTCTGCCTGGCCTCCTCCATCACCGATCTGAAGGAGCGTCTGTCCCGCATCGTGGTGGGCTACACCTACGACGAGAAGCCCGTCACCGCAGGGGATCTGGGTGCCGTTGGCGCCATGGCCGCCCTTCTGAAGGACGCTTTGAAGCCCAACCTCGTCCAGACCCTGGAGGGTACCCCCGCCTTTGTTCACGGCGGTCCCTTCGCCAACATCGCTCACGGCTGTAATTCCGTCATCGCCACCAAGATGGCCATGAAGCTGGGTGACTACGCCGTCACCGAGGCAGGCTTTGGCGCGGATCTGGGTGCCGAGAAGTTCCTGGACATCAAGTGCCGTATGGCAGGCCTCAACCCCGACGCCGTGGTCATGGTCGCCACCGTCCGCGCTCTGAAGATGCACGGCGGCATGGCCAAGACCGAGCTGGGCAACGAGAACCTGGTGGCTCTGGAGGCCGGTATCCCCAACCTGCTCCGCCACGTGTCCAACATCAAGGACGTCTACAAGCTCCCCTGCGTGGTGGCCGTCAACCGTTTCCCCACCGATACCGACGCAGAGATCAACCTCGTCATTGAGAAGTGCAAGGCTCTGGGTGTCAACGTGGTCCTGTCCACCGTTTGGGCCGAGGGCGGCAAGGGCGGTATGGCTCTGGCCGAGGAGGTGGTCCGCCTCTGCGAGCAGCCCAACGATTTCTCCTTCAGCTACGAGCTGGACGGCACCATCGAGGAGAAGATCGAGGCCATCGTCCGCCGCGTCTACCGTGGCGACGCCGTGAACTTCACCCCCGCCGCCAAGAAGGAGATCGCCAGACTCACCGCTCTGGGCTACGACAAGATCCCCGTCTGCATGGCCAAGACCCAGTACAGCTTCTCGGACGATATGACCAAGCTGGGCGCGCCCGAGGGCTTTACCGTCACCGTCCGTAACGTCAAGGTCTCCGCCGGCGCGGGCTTCATCGTGGCGCTGACCGGCGACATCATGACCATGCCCGGTCTGCCCAAGGCTCCCGCCGCGCTGAAGATTGACGTGGATGAGGACGGCAAGATCTCCGGCCTGTTCTGATTTTTCCCCATATTCGGATCATACCGCACGGCTTTGCTGTGCGGTATTGCCGTTCACACTTTCTATCGGAGATACATCGCTATGAAATTCTTCTCTCCCAAGCTTTTCTCCGCCCTCAAGGGCTACTCCGCCTCCAAGCTGGTGTCCGACCTGGTGGCGGGTGTGATCGTTGCCATCATTGCCCTGCCCCTGTCCATTGCCCTGGCTATCGCGTCGGGCGTGTCCCCTCAGCAGGGTCTCTATACCGCCATCGTCGCGGGCTTCGTGATCGCCTTCCTCGGCGGTAGCCGCGTCAACATTTCGGGGCCGACCGCCGCTTTTGCCACCATTGTGGCGGGTGTGGTAGCCACCCATGGCACCGAGGGGCTGATTCTCGCCACCGTCATGGCGGGTATCCTCCTCGTTCTCATGGGCATTTGCCGCTTCGGCGCGCTGATCAAGTACATTCCCATGACCATCACCACGGGCTTTACCGCGGGAATTGCCGTGACCATTCTGGTGGGGCAGATCAAGGATTTTCTGGGGCTGACCTTCGCCCCCGGCACCAACGCCATTGAGACGGGGGAGAAGCTGGAGGCCATTTTCGAGTCCATCTCCACCTTCAATCCCCACGCCCTCATCGTGGGTTGTGTGGGCATGGCCATCCTCATCCTCTGGCCCCTGCTGGGCAAGACGAAATGGGGCGCTCTGTCCACCGTGCTGGGCAAGATCCCTCCCTCCATCGTAGCCGTGGCCGTGGGTATCCTGCTGGTGCAGTTCACTCCCCTGGAGGTGGCTACCATCGGCTCCTTGTATCCCGACCTCAAGGCGGGCTTCCCCACCCCCGCTCTGCCCTCCTTTGACCCGGCCACCGTGAAGGCCGTGATCCCCAGCGCCTTCACCATCGCCATCCTCGCCGCCATTGAGTCCCTGCTCTCCTGCGTGGTCTCCGACGGCATGATCGGTGACCGCCACAACTCCAATACCGAGCTGATCGCCCAGGGTGTGGGCAACGTCTGCTCGGGTCTGTTCGGCGGTATTCCCGCCACGGGTGCTATTGCCCGCACCGCCGCCAACGTCAAGAACGGCGGCCGTTCCCCCATCGCGGGCATGGTTCACGCAGTGGTGCTGCTCCTGTTCCTCCTGGTGCTGATGCCCGTGGCCAAGATGATCCCCATGCCCATCATCGCCGCCGTGCTGTTCATGGTGGCCTACAACATGAGCGAGTGGCGTCACTTCGTCCATATCTGCCGCTTCTCTCCTAAGAGCGACATTCTGGTGCTGGTGATGACCTTTATTCTGACGGTGGTCTTTGACCTGGTGGTCGCCATCGCCGTGGGTCTGGTGCTGGCCGCCGTGCTGTTCATCAAGCGCATGAGCGACGTCACCTACGTCCGCCGCTGGGAGGAAAAGCTGGAGGGAGAAGGGAAGGTTCGCGCCGTTCCCGAGGGGACAGTGGTCTACGAGATCCACGGCCCCATGTTCTTTGCCGACGCCGAGAAGTTCACCGACTTCACCCCCGACGGTGACACCCGCGCGGTGATCCTGCGCATGAGCAACGTCCCTTCCATTGATGCTACCGTCATGCGGAATCTGGAGGTGCTGGCCACCGCCTGCGAGAGCCACGGCGTGACCCTGATTCTGTCCCACGTCAATGACCAGCCCATGAAGGTCATGAGAAAGTCGGGATTCTTTGAGCGCGTGGGCGCCGAGAATTTCCGCCCCCACATCGACGACGCGCTGGCGTACGCGGGGAAGGTCTGCGGGGAGACCGCGGACGGGGAAAAGTGATTGAAATTTGGCACCGCTTGACTTTGGTCGGGCGGTGCTTTTTTCTTGAAAAGACTTGTGCTTTTGCGTTATCTGTGCTATAATGGTAATAAGAAAATGCGTTTTGGCGCAAAGATAAAGGAGTCAATTATGAAACGGCTTCAGTGTTTGTCGATTTTTTTGGCGTTTGTCTTGATCCTGTCTGCGTGTATGACTTCATGTGATTTGCAGGGGGAGCAAGGCCCCCAAGGAGAACAGGGCATTCAAGGCGAAAAGGGAGACCAAGGTGAGCAGGGTATCCAAGGAGAAAAAGGAGACCAAGGCGAGCAAGGTATCCAAGGTGAAAAGGGAGACCAAGGTGAGCAGGGTATCCAAGGCGAGATGGGTAACGGAATCGCCAAGATTGAAAAGACCTCTACGGAGGGATTGGTGGATACTTACACTATCACCTTTACCGATGGCTCTACAACCACTTTTACCGTGAACAATGGTGAAAAGGGAGACCAAGGCGAGCAGGGAATCCAAGGCGAAAAGGGAGACCAAGGCGAAAAGGGAGACCAAGGCATTCAAGGTGAGACTGGATTATCTGCTTTCGAGATTTATTTGAAATATCATCCCGAATTTATGGGCACAGAAGAAGATTGGGTTAATGGATTAACAGGGCAGGGCACTGCTCCCGAAACAGGAGAGTTTGTTTTTGCTACAAATATCGATGGCGTTTCGTATGTGTTGGTATCTTATTCGGGTAAGGATCGGTATGTGACGGTACCTTCGTCTTTTGCTGGCTTTCCGGTGAGCATTATTGGAGCTGACGCCTTTAAAGGTAACAAATCAGTGGAGTGTGTAAAGTTACCCGAAACGATAGAAAGCGTGGAGAGTAGTGCCTTTGCGGGTTGTTCTGTTTTGACTACGATTAACCTTCCCCAAAATGTGACAAGCATTGGGAATTCTGCGTTCTTAGGTTGTAATAGGCTGACAGATATTGCAATTCCCGATAGTGTGACGAGTATCGGCGATTCTGCATTTTCTGGTTGTAGCAGTCTGAAAAGCATAACGATTCCCGATAGTGTGACGAGTATTGGTGTGAGTGCGTTTGAAAGTTGCTCCAGTCTGGAATCTGTCACGATTCCCGATGGTGTGACAAGTATTGGGAGGGATGCATTCAAATATTGCCTCGGGTTGAAATCGGTTCACATTTCAGGTTTAGTGTCGTGGTGTAATATTAGTTTCGATAATCATCATTCCAATCCATTAAATTACGCGCGTAGATTGTATGTGGATGGTGAACTTATCACGGAACTTCACATCCCTGACCAAGTAACAAGCATTGGAAATTATGCGTTTAAGGGGAATGCTGATCTGATTTCGGTCAATATTTCTGAGAGAGTGACGAGTATGGGCGAATATGCACTCGCTAGTTGTCAAAGTTTGACTTCCATCACTTTTTCTAATAGTGTGTCGTTTATCGGTAAAGGAGCATTTTCTGGATGCACCAATTTGAACGATGTATATTATTTGGGAACTGAAGAAGAATGGAAATCTATTGTTATAGAAGAATATAATGACGAGTTAATGTCCGCCACCATCCACTACAACTACCAACCCTAATATTCAGGGAGCGGTCACCCGGCCGCTCCCAACATTTTTAACAAAATTCTCCCCAAACCTTTTCAGAATTCTACACTTTGCCACTTGACGATTTCCCTCCATTATGATATAATAATACAAATAACTGAATAGCGAAAAAGGAGTCAAAATGGAGAACGTACTGGCTATGAAGAAAGCGAATATTGCCCATCTGTCGGCTGTTTCGTCGGCTTCCTCCTCTGTTTTTGACGGCTCTGTTTTTTGCGGTGGTACTGCTGTGGATCTCACTCAGTTCGACCGCGGGAATGTTGTTGTTTTGCCCGGTTTTTGCGATGTGCATGTGCATTTTCGTGAGCCGGGCTTTTCTTATAAGGAGACCATCGCCACGGGCTCCCGCTCGGCGGCGGCAGGCGGCTACACCGCCGTGTGTACCATGCCCAACCTGAACCCCGTCCCCGATTCGGTGGAGCATCTCCGTCAGCAGACCGCCATTATTGAGAAGGACGCCGTCATCCACGTCTACCCCTACGCCTCCATCACCGTGGGCCAGGCGGGACAGGAGCTGTCCGACATGGAGGGCATGGCACCTGACTGTATCGCCTTCTCCGACGACGGCCGCGGCGTGCAGAGCGACGACATGATGCGGGCGGCCATGCAGAAGGCCAAGGCTCTGGGCAAGATGATCGTCGCCCACTGTGAGGTCAACGACCTCCTCCGCGGCGGCTACATCCACGACGGCGAGTACGCCAAAGCCCACGGACACCGAGGCATCTGCTCCGAGAGTGAGTATGCCCAGATCAAGCGCGACCTGGAGCTGGTCCGCGAGATCGGGTGCGCCTACCACGTCTGCCACATCTCCACCAAGGAGAGCGTGGAGCTCGTCCGTTGCGCCAAGGCCGAGGGGCTTGACGTGACCTGCGAGACCGGCCCCCACTACCTGGTGCTGGACGACGGAGACCTCCGTGAGGACGGCCGCTTCAAGATGAATCCCCCCCTCCGTTCCCCCGCCGACCGCGAGGCCCTCATCGAGGGCATTCTGGACGGCACCATCGATATGATCGCCACCGACCACGCCCCCCACTCCGCTGAGGAGAAGGGAAGGGGACTGGAAAAGTCCGCCTTCGGCATCGTAGGTCTGGAGACCGCCTTCCCTGTGCTCTACACCTACATGGTGCAGGCGGGGGTGCTCACCATGGAAAAGCTGGTGGAGACCATGTGTATTAACCCCCGCAAGCGCTTTGGTATCCCCCAGGGCAAGGATTTCGCCGTCTGGGATCTGGGGGAGGTCTACACCGTGGATCCCGAAAAGTTTGTCACCATGGGTCGGGCGACTCCCTTCGCGGGGCATACCCTCAGAGGCAAGTGCCTGCTTACCGTGGTGGACGGTGAGGTTGTCTACAGGGCGTAAAGCCCGGCGTAAAGCCCGGCGTAAAGCCCGGCATAAAGCCCGGCATAAAGCCCGGCCTAACGTTCGCGGGCGCACACATAGGTGCGCCCCTACCGAGGCTTCAGCAGACGGTATTCCAAAATATTGTTCTTTGTGGGTAGGGGCGCACCTGCGTGTGCGCCCGCACAAGCCGGACTTGTTTATTCATTCGTTTCAATTTCATTCCATATAGATCGCAGGAGGATCAAAAAATGGCAAAAAGAACTGACCTGAAAAAAATTCTGATTATCGGCTCCGGCCCCATTGTCATCGGACAGGCCGCCGAGTTCGACTACGCGGGCACCCAGGCCTGCCTCGCCCTCAAGGAGGAGGGATACGAGGTTGTGCTGGTGAACTCCAACCCCGCCACCATCATGACCGACACCACCATCGCCGACAAGGTGTACATGGAGCCTCTGACCCTGGAGTACGTGGCCAAGATCCTGCGCTACGAGCGTCCCGACGCCATCGTCCCCGGTATCGGCGGTCAGACGGGTCTGAACCTGGCCATGCAGCTGGAGAAGAAGGGCGTTCTCAAGGAGTGCCACACCGAGCTGCTGGGCACCTCCAGTGAGTCCATCGAGCGGGCCGAGGACAGAGAGCTGTTCAAGGAGCTGTGCCAGTCCATCGGAGAGCCGGTCATTCCCTCCGAGATAACCTATGACCTTGACCAGGCCAGGGCGGCGGCAGCACGCATAGGCTACCCCGTGGTCCTGCGCCCCGCTTTCACTCTGGGCGGCACAGGCGGCGGCTTTGCAAACGATGAGGATGAGCTTATCAGCATCGGCGCCAACGCCTTCAAGCTCTCTCCTGTCCATCAGGTGCTTATTGAAAAGAGCGTCAAGGGCTACAAGGAGATAGAGTTTGAGGTCATGCGCGACGGCACCGATAAGACCATCACCATCTGCGGCATGGAGAATATAGACCCCGTGGGTGTCCACACTGGCGACTCCATGGTGGTCGCCCCCATTATGAGCCTTGACGATGAGACTCTCAACATGCTAAATTCCAGCGCCCTGAAGATAATCCGCGCGCTGAAGATAGAAGGCGGCTGCAACGTGCAGTATGCGCTGCACCCCAAAACAAAGGAATATTACCTTATTGAGGTCAACCCCCGTGTCTCCCGTTCCTCCGCTCTTGCCTCCAAGGCCAGCGGCTACCCCATTGCAAGGGTCACCGCCAAAATCGCCGTGGGCATGACGCTGGACGAAATCATGCTGGCAGGCGCTCCCGCGTCCATTGAGCCCAGGCTCGATTACGCAGTAACCAAGCTGCCCCGCTTCCCCTTTGATAAGTTCGCCAGCGCTGTCAATATGCTGGGCACCCAGATGAAGGCCACCGGCGAGGTTATGGGCATTG